>JALWSI010000161.1 GCA_027080315.1 bacterium
GGTTTATAAAATGGTTTTCAATATGCTTTGCCTTTTCTTCTTTTTTAGCTATATTAAGGTTTATAGAAGGGCTAGGATATTGGATGTTGATGAAGGAGAGGGTATAGGTTAGAAGAGTCTGATCAGGAGGTGATTATGGGTCAGTATGCTACATTTTATCTGGGAAGGGATCCTTTTGGGATATCCATCTTAACCGTTCAGGAGATCACAAAGAATCCGGAAGTGCACCCTGTGCAACTTGCCCCCGACTTTGTGAGAGGATTGGTGAATCTAAGGGGACAAGTTGTGACTGTGCTTGATGTGGGGGTTAGGCTGGGGATGGAGCCCCGGGAGATAACACCTCAGAGCTCTTTAATAATCATAAAAACGAATCAGGCTCTTTCTGAGGTGGCCCATGAGGCTGGAATCGTCACCTGTGATGATAGTGTTGGAATACTGGCTGATAGAATAGGTGATGTGGTTTCTGCGGATGATGCAGACATAGAGCCGCCACCTGCCAATGCCATGGGGGTAGAGCTCGGCTACCTGGAAGGGGTATACAAAATGGAGGGAGCCTTGCTCACCATACTCAATGTGGGAAGGCTGCTCGCTCCTCCATCAAAGACAGAGATTAAAGAGGGTCAGTAAGGATAGCCATGGATACAGTCAAAGTCATAATAGTTGACGATATGCTAACATACAGAATCATCCTCTCGTCTTTGTTGAGGAGGATTCAAGGTGTTAAAGTGGTAGGAAGCGCCTCTAACGGTAAAGAGGCGTTGGAGAAGATAGAGTCTTTAAAGCCAGATCTCGTTACCTTGGATATTGAGATGCCCGTTATGGATGGGCTGAAGACCCTTGAGGAGATTAGAAAACGTTGGCCCGACATAGGGGTGATTATGGTGTCGGGTGCAAATAAGAAGAATGCAGACATCACAGTTAAGGCTCTACAAAGAGGAGCATTGAGCTTCATTGTTAAGCCTGATGCTGCCTCTACAGACGAAGCTAAAGAGTACCTTCTTACCAACTTAAGGAGGGAGATAGACGCCTTTGTTGAAGGCTTAAAGAAGAGGTTACTAAGAAGAAGGCCTGCCAAAAAAGCGCCTACGCGAACTGCTCCAGAACCGCCAGAGCCGTCAAGGTCCAGGGTATCTCCTCCCAGAAATCCAGAGGTAGTAGCCCTTGGTATCTCAACCGGTGGTCCCAAGGCCTTGAGCGAGGTTATTCCTAAGCTTCCTGGCAACTTGCCTTTCCCCATTCTACTTGTGCAGCACATGCCTCCTCTTTTCACGAAATCATTGGCTGATAGTTTAGACAAGAAGTCGGCTTTGAGTGTGAAAGAGGCAGAGAGAGGAGAAGGAATCAAGCCAGGAACGGTTTACATAGCCCCTGGAGGGCACCACATGGTTGTGAAGAAATCGGGAGCAAACAGGTTGATTGACTTGAATGATAATCCTCCAGAACACGGATGCCGTCCGGCTGTAGATGTTCTCTTTCGCTCTGTGGCAGAGGCTTACGATCCCCGAAAGACCGTGGCAATCGTGATGACAGGTATGGGAGACGATGGTTGTAGCGGAGCCGCCATGTTAAGGCGTAAAGGGGCCTATTGCATAGCTCAGAACGAAAAGAGCTGTGTGGTTTATGGTATGCCAAGGTGTCTTGTTGAGAAAGGCATTGCCCACGAGGTGTTGGATCTTAGCGAGATCCCTCGGGCAATAGCACGTCTTGCTGGTAGGGGGTAATCCATGCCGGTGTCTCAGCTTCCAACCCTTAGCAAAGAGGAGTTCAAACTTCTTCAGGAGTTTATTCAGAAAGAGACCAAGATCGCTTTGGGCGAAGAGAAGATGTACCTCATGCGCAGCCGATTGGGGCCCATCTTAAAAAAAGAGGGACTTAGCTCTTACCGTGAACTATACGAGAAACTAAAGAAAGACCGTTTGGGCAAATTGAAAAGCGAGGTGGTAGAGGCCATAACCACCAATGAGACCTTCTGGTTTAGAGATGAACATCCTTTCAGAATTTTGAGAGAAGAGGTTATACCGGATATCCTCCAGAGGTATCCAAACGAGAAGATAAGAATATGGTCTGCAGCGTGTTCCACCGGGCAAGAGCCTTACTCTATCGCAATCTCTATCCTTGAGGAGGCCAGGCGTAATCCCAAAATTAACCCTAAAAACTTTGAGATACTCGCCACAGACATATCACGAGAGGCATTGAACATTGCCCAAAAAGGCAAATACCAATGGCTTGCTCTCACAAGGGGCATGAAACCCGAGATTTTAGACAGGTACTTTATCAAAGATTCTGACGGAGCAGATGCTGCTACCATTAAACCTGAAGTGCGTAGTATGGTAACCTTTAAGCAGCTTAACCTGCAAGACTCTTTCACCTCTTTGGGCAAGTTTCACATCATCTTCTGTCGCAACGTTACCATATACTTCTCAAAGGAGTTTAAAGAAGAGCTTTTCAAAAAATTGGCAGGGGCTTTGAAGCCCCATGGGGTCTTTTTCTTGGGCGCTTCGGAGACCATGATTGGAACAAGCGCATCAAAATTGTTCAAGTTGGTTCGTTCTCCCAAAGGGGGAACTTACTACAGATTAATCTCTTGACGGAGGTTGAGGGGTGATGAACGCAGAAGATAGAGAAATGTTGATGGAGTTTGTGGTGGAGGCCAAAGAGCATTTGGCCGACATTGAGAGTGATATCCTTGAGATGGAGAGGCAAGGGGCAGATGCAGATCCTGAGCTTGTAAACAGGGTTTTTAGGGCCATTCACACTGTTAAGGGAGCCAGTGGTTTCTTTGGGTTGCAGACCATCTCTGCCCTCTCTCACACCATGGAGAACATACTTATGAGGGTGAGAGATGGAGAGATGGTGGTCACCAGCGAGGTTGCTGACGCCCTCCTTTCTGGTGCCGATAAGCTGAAGATAATGATTGACGACATTGAGAACAGCATGGAGTACGACATTTCAGAGGAGATGGCCCAGTTAGAGGCCATAGCTGGAGGCAGTGTTCCTCAAGAGGCCAAAGAGGCAATGGAGAAAGCCGCAGCAGCAAAAGAGGAGGCGAAAGCCACTGAGTCTGAAGCTGCTAAAGGTGAGTATCCTGATACCATCGTTATTACTCCAGAACTGCAAAAGAGAATAAACGAGAGCGCAGCCAGGGTTTACAAGATAAAGCTTGACTTCCAGACCGTGGCTAAGGCTGTGGAAGAGCAGGGATATGAAAACCTTGCTGCTTTGTTGAACACCTTTGGTTCTGTGTTGGCCTCCACCTTTGATCCTGCAGAGATCACCCCAGATACAGAGAAAACAGGAGAGGGAGAGATTCTCTACGAGACAATCTTTACCGAGAAAGAGTTGCTGGCCTTCACCCTTAAAGTTGATGAGTCTGCGTTAGAGGAGGTTCCCAAGAAGGAGGTTGTCGAAGATAAGGCAGAGGAGAAAGCAGAAGAGGTTGCTGCAGCTCCAAAGGAGAAGAAAGAGGCTCCACCCAAGGCGGAGCCTGTTAAGAAGCCAGTGGCTGCTAAACCTACTAAAAAAGCCGATAAGAAAGATAAGAGCAAGCCCAAACAGGAGACCGTAAGGCTTGATGTTTCACTTCTTGATCGCCTCATGAACCTTGCGGGAGAGCTTGTTTTGTGCAGAAACCAGCTGCTTCAATACCTTGCCCACGAGGAGATAAGCGTTCTTCACACCCTTTCTCAGCGGGTCACAGAGCTTCAAGAGAATGTTATGCAGACCCGTATGCAGCCAGTTGGAACTGTTTTCAACAAGTTCCCAAGGATAGTCAGAGACTTAAGCAAAAAGGTTAATAAAGAGATAAACCTAATTATTGAGGGAAGCGAGGTTGAGCTTGACCGTTCAATAATTGAGGTTATTAGTGATCCTCTAACCCACCTTATCAGAAACAGCATAGACCATGGCATAGAGCCTCCAAAGGAGAGAATAGCCGCTGGTAAGGATCCTGTTGGAACCATCTGGCTCAGGGCATATCACGAGGGAGGACAGGTCAACATAGAGATTGAGGACGATGGTAGGGGAATCGACCCTGAGAAGGTTAAGCAGAAGGCAATTGAGAAGGGGTTGATCACTCCAGAACAGGCTGCGGAGATGGGGGATCAAGAGGCCATCAATCTCATCTTTAAGCCAGGATTCTCAACCGCCGAGGAGGTTACTGACATCTCGGGCCGTGGCGTTGGTATGGATGTGGTGAAGACAAACTTTGAGAAGTTTGGTGGCACCATTGACATCAGGAGTGAAGTTGGCAAAGGTACCACGGTTACTGTCAAATTGCCTCTAACGCTGGCCATCATTCCTTCGTTGATAGCCAATGTTGAAGGATTCCGCTTTGCTGTACCTCAGGTGAACCTTGAGGAGGTGGTTCTTGCCGAGACCGGTGGAGAGGGCAAGATGTGCATTGAGAGAGTGAGAGACCACGAGGTGTTGAGGCTTCGTGGTAAATTGTTGCCCTTGGTTCGATTGGCTGATCTTCTTGGCATCCCTCGCAC
>JALWSI010000162.1 GCA_027080315.1 bacterium
TCTAACCAAGGTGCTTCCTGTGATCTGGGATGTGGTCAAACCGGGGGGCGAGGCTGTGTTGCTGGTGAAGCCTCAGTTTGAGGTGGGAAGAAGACACGTAGGTAAGGGTGGGATAGTGAGGGATCCTGCCATGCAGAAGAGGGCAGTGGAGACCGTGTCAAAGGCTGCGGAAACCCTTGGGTTTGAGGTTGTAGGGGTGATGGAGGCTCCTCGTCAACGGGAGGCGAAGAATAGGGAGTTTCTGCTGTATCTGAGAAGACCTTGAGGTTCGTTTAAGTGAGCTTTTAGGCATAAAAGTTGATGCGGTCCCCAAAGAGGATGTCATACCAGAATTGAGGGATGTGATCTTAGAGGAGGCTTATTACCCGTGAGAAGAAAAACCTTAAATCCAGGGGTGGCTGGGCTCTCAGTTCAAATAGTCATTAAGCCTCTTGGCGGCCGCCAGCTTGCGCAGCTTCTTCAGTGCCCTGCTCTCAAGCTGGCGGACCCTCTCTCTGCTCACTCCCAGCTTCTTTCCCAACTCACCAAGGGTCATGGTGGTCTCGTTCTCTAATCCGAAGCGGTTCTTGATCACTATCTGTTCTCTGGGATCAAGCTCTTTGATCAGCTCATCAACATGAGAGATTAGTGACTCCCTCAAGAAGAGATCCTCAGAAGAGGGGAAGGTGGTTCCCTCAAGAAGATCAACAAAAGGAGTTTCGTTGTCCTGTCCAATGGGGGTCTCAAGGGAGAGATGATGCCGAGAGGCCCTGAATATGTCTTCCAAATCCGAGGTTGACACCTTCAGCTCGTCGGCGATCTCCTCTGCCTCTGGCTCACGGTTCTTTTCGTGAAGGAACTTTTCGCGCACTTTTCTGGCCTTTGAGAGCTTGCCCGCCTGCTTTAAGGGCAGACGCACTGCTCCCGTCTGCTCAGCCAGGGCCTGCATTATGGCCTGGCGGATCCACCAGACGGCGTAAGAGATGAACTTCACCCCCCTGTCAGGATCAAACCTCTTCGCCGCCTGAATCAACCCCAGGTTGCCCTCGTTTATGAGATCCTGAAAGGAGAGGCCCCGATTCTTGTACTGGGCGGCGATGGAGACCACAAACCTCAGGTTGGCCTCCACCAGCCGCTGCAGTGCCTCAACGTCTCCCTGCTGGATCCGTCTGCCCAGCTCCTTCTCCTCTTCAGGGGAGAGGGGCTCAAATCTGGTGATGTAGCGGAGGTATTCGTCTAAGTAGTCTTTGTCAGACAGGCTGGTGTATTGCTCAACAACATCCACCAGCCCTGTGGAGTCACCGGCAGAGCCGGCAGCCTCCTCTTCCAAGAGCTTATCCTCCACCACATCATCCTTTTTAGAGGGGTTACTCCCCATTCATAACCTCTCCTTCTATCACCTCTTCTTCGCCTTGAGAGGTAGATACCACCTCAAACCTGAGGCTGTCTCCCTCCCTGAAGACCCTTACCTTGTCACCTGCCCTAATCTCCCCTGAAAGGAGTTTATTTGCAAGCTCGTTTTCAAGAAGATTCTGAATGGTGCGTCTCAAGGGCCTGGCGCCATAGGTGGGGTCGTATCCCTTCTGGGCCAAGAGCTCTTCAGCAGAGTCTTCAACCTCAAGCTCTATCTTCTGCTCTTTCAACCGGGCCCTCACCTTCTCAACCATGAGATGTACGATCTGCCTTATGTGCTCTTCGCCTAAGGAGTGGAATATGATAATCTCGTCTATCCTGTTGAGAAGCTCGGGTCTGAAGTGGCGCCTCACCTCGTTCATCACCAGATCCATCATCTTTTGGTAGGCCTCCTGGTACTCAGGGGTACCGAAGGGGGCCTCTGGAACGGTGATGTACTCGCTTCCCAGGTTAGAGGTCATGATGATCACGGTGTTCTTGAAGCTCACCACCACACCCTTAGAGTCGGTGAGTCTGCCGTCCTCCAGGATCTGCAGGAGAATGTTGAAGACCTCTGGATGGGCCTTCTCAATCTCGTCAAGCAACACCACCGAGTAAGGCCTGCGCCTAACCGCCTCGGTGAGCTGACCGCCCTCTTCGTGGCCCACGTATCCGGGGGGAGCTCCAATGAGCCGGGCAACAGAGTGGCGTTCCATGTACTCTGACATGTCAATGCGCACCATGGCGTTCTCGTCGTCAAAGAGGAACTCCGCCAAGGCCTTTGCCAGCTCAGTCTTTCCCACCCCTGTGGGTCCCAGGAAGAGGAAGGAGCCCAAGGGCCTGTTGGGATCCGAGAGTCCGGCTCTGGCCCTTCTGATTGCGGCAGATACGGCCTGCACCGCCATGTCCTGGCCCACCACACGCTTGTGGAGGTTCTCCTCCATCTTCAAGAGCTTGTCTGCTTCCTCCTCAAGCATCTTGTGAACAGGTATGCCTGTCCAACGGGAGATGATGGCGGCGATGTCCTCTTCGCTCACCTCCTCTTTGAGCATCTTGCGCTTGCTCTGGATCTGTGCCAGCCTCTGGCTCTCTTCTTCAATCTGCTTCTGAAGGTTCACCAGGGTCTCGTATTTGAGCCTTGCAGCCTTCTCCAGATCTCCGTGACGCTCTGCGTGCTCAAGCTCAAGGCGGGCCTTGTCCATTTCCTCTTTCAGGGCCCTGATCTTCTGGATCACCGACTTTTCAGAGAGCCAGTGGGCCTTTAGCTCTTCGTACTCTTCCTTGAGCTCCTGCAAGGCCTTCTCTATCTGGGCCAGTCTCTCCTTAGCTGCAGCGTCGCTCTCCCGCTTGACCACCTGCCTTTCAATCTCAAGCTGGCGGATCTTGCGGTCAAGCTCGTCCAGCTCAGAGGGCATGCTGTCTATCTCCATCCTCAGCTTGGCTGCTGCCTCGTCTATGAGGTCTATGGCCTTGTCTGGAAGCCTGCGATCGGGAAGGTACCTGTGAGAGAGATACGCTGCCGCCACAATGGCAGAATCGCTTATCTTCACTCCGTGGTGTATCTCGTACCTCTCTTTCAGCCCTCTCAGGATAGAGACGGTGTCTTCCACCGAGGGCTCCTTCACCAGCACAGGCTGGAACCTGCGCTCAAGTGCTGGATCCTTCTCAATGTATTTGCGGTACTCGTCTATGGTGGTTGCCCCTATGCAGTGGAGCTCTCCTCTGGCCAAGGCTGGTTTCAAAAGGTTAGACGCGTCCATGGCGCCTTCTGCGGCTCCTGCGCCCACCACGGTGTGGATCTCGTCAATGAAGAGGATGATACGCCCTTCAGACTCGCTGATCTCCTGGAGCACCGCCTTCAGCCTGTCTTCAAACTCACCACGGTACTTGGCTCCAGCCACAAGGGCCCCCATGTCAAGAGCTACTACGGACTTGTCCTGCAGGGTGGTGGGCACGTCTCCCCTGGCGATTCTCAGCGCCAGGCCCTCAACTATGGCGGTCTTACCCACTCCTGCGTCTCCAATCAGACAGGGGTTGTTCTTGCGTCGTCTTGAGAGGATATGTATCACCCTGCGGATCTCCTCGTCCCTGCCGATCACGGGATCCAGCTTGCCCTTACGGGCCGCCTCGGTGAGATCGTGGCAGTAGCGTTTTAGAGCCTGGTATTTGTCTTCAGGAGATTGGTCGGTAACCCTGTGGGGTCCCCTAACCTCTGCCAGAGCCTTTAACAGCTCCTCTCTGGTGACTCCCATTGAGACCAGTATGTCGTGGGCATAGCTGTCCTTCTCGTGGGCAATGGCGAGAAGTATGTGCTCTGTGCTTATGTACTGGTCCTTAAGCTCGTCTCTCTCCTTTTGGGCCCTGTTGAGCACCGCAGAGAGCTTCTGTGACACGTAGATCTCGCCGATTCCTTCAACCTTTGGGTACCTTTTAAGGGCATCCTCTATCCGGGCGGTCACCTGTGATAGGTCTGCTCCAACCTTACTCAGAAGAGACCCAACGATGCCCCCTTCTTGCTTCACCAGAGACAAGAGGAGGTGCTCTGGCTCTATCTGCTGGTGACCGCGCTCTTGGGCCACCTTATGGGCTTCTTGTATGGCCTCTTGGGCCTTCACTGTGAACTCTTGCAACGATATCATGCTTCTTTCCTCCTTTTTTCTTATTTATTTGTTGAGCAATTGTGATTCACTAAGAAAAGGGATGATTAACGGGCTACAACTATGGCGTCTAGCTGGAGAGCTGGGCTAAAAAGGTCCTTCTACCCTTATTTGCTGCGGGCAGATTGGTTTCTTGCCCTTTAGGGTTAGGCTCTCTTTAATCTCTTTAAATAATAGAAGATCCGAGTTAGATGTTTACTTGGTCTGTACTATGGAGGTTATGTCAACCTTCACGAGGCCTTCGCCCATCACGTCTTCAATGTTCTGTCCTGTGTACTTTTCAAAAAGCTCTTTCATCAGGGCGATCTGGTGCAGGGCCTTCTCCAGCTCGCTTCTCATGCGCATTATCACCTCAATCCCTGCAAGGTTCACCCCAAGGTCCCTTGAGAGGGTGAGAATGAACCTCAGCTTCTCAACGTCTTCCTCCGAATAGAGCCTTGTGTTTCCTGCACTCCTTTTGGGAGAGAGTATTCCCTTTCTGTCGTAGGCCCTGAGGGTCTGGGGGTGCATATCCAGCATCTCAGCTACTGCCCCGATCATGTAAAGGGGCCGGCTTTTATCCCTATTCATTCTCCTCATGGCTTTACCTCCCGTATCTCTTTATTATCTCTTCTCTTGGGTTCTTCTTTCCAACGGCTTCCGCCAGCTCCCTGAGCAGCTTCACCGACCTGGCATCAAGGTTGCAGGGCGTCTGCACCTTCACCTTGACGTAAAGGTCGCCTCTTCCCTCACCTTTCAGCTTGGGCATCCCTTTACCCTTTAGTCTAAACCTTTGACCCGTCTGGGTGCAAGGGGGTATCTTCATCTTAACCAGCTTGCCCTCAGGAGATGGCACCTCTATCTCTCCTCCTAATGCCGCTTCCCAGTAGGTTATGGGAACCTCGCATGTTAGGTTCTCGTTGTTTCTCTCAAAGAAGGGATGAGGCTTAACCTTTGTTACTATGTAGAGATCTCCAACGGCTCCTCCTGGCAGTCCAGGCTCTCCTTTTCCTGCTATTCGTATCTTCGTTCCGTTCTTCACCCCTGGGGGGATCTTCACTTTTATCTTCTCAAGCTTCCCCCCACGGTTCACGGTTATGGTGGGGGTGATGCCCTTGAAGGCATCTTCAAAGGAGAGCTCCATGATGTACTCAATGTCCCGACCTTTCTGGAAGCTCGGCCTTCCTGGACGCCTTGTCCCCTTTCTTCCTGCCCGCATGCTCTCAAACAGGTCGGAGAAGAGTCCCCCCAGGTCAAAGTCAAAGGAGGTTTCATCTCCAAAGCCTCCGGTGGTGTAGGTGTAGGTGAAGCCCGAGTCTCCACCAGGGAAGCCCCCCATTCCGCCTACCCTGCCCATGTTGTCGTACTCTTCCCTCTTTTTGGGATCGCTGAGCACCTGGTAGGCTTCGGAGATCTCTTTAAACTTCTCAGCTGCCTCTTTGTTTCCGGGGTTCACATCGGGATGCCACTTGCGAGCCAGTTTACGGTAAGCCTTCTTAATCTCGTCTTGGGTGGCGTTTTTGCTTACCCCAAGTATCTCGTAGTAATCTCTGGCAGCCATCTTATTCTATCTCTCCTCCTTTAACCTGTTTTCTCCCCCGCACCGGTGGCCTTTCGGCCCTGGAGGGGCGGTTGGCCCCTCCAGCTGAAACCGGTGCGAGGAGCGTACGGGACCTTATTTTGCCTTAAGACTTCTCCATTTTGCCTTAAGACTTCTCCTCAAACTCTGCGTCAACAACCTCTCCCTCCTGCACGCCGCCTGACTCAGTGCTCTCTGCCTCTGCAGAGGCCTCGGTAGAGGCTCCACCGCTCGCTGCCTGCTGCTGGTAGAGCACCTGAGACATGGCGTGAGAGGCAGCGGTCAGCTCGTCCATGGCCTTGCGCATACGCTCAATGTTGCCCTCTTCAACCGCCTTCTTGGCCTCTTCAAGGGCCGACTCAACCCGTTGACGCTCGGCATCGGGCAGTTTCTCTTTGTTCTCGTTGTAGGTCTTCTCTACGCTGTAGCAGAAGCCATCAAGCTGATTCTTAAGCTCAATCTCCTCTTTTCTCCTCCTGTCCTCCTCAGCGTGGGCCTCGGCCTCTTCCACCATCTTCTTGATGTCCTCTTCGCTGAGGCCGCTTGAGGCGGTGACAGTCACCTTCTGCTCTTTGCCCGTTGCCATGTCTTTGGCCGAGACGTGGAGTATGCCGTCTGCGTCAATGTCAAAGGTGACCTCAATTTTGGGCACACCCCTTGGAGCAGGGGGAATTCCATCCAGGTGGAACCGTGCCAGGGTTCTGTTGTCTTTGGCCAGAGGCCGTTCTCCCTGAAGCACGTGGATCTCAACGCTGGGCTGGTTGTCTGAGGCGGTGGTGAAGATCTCGGACTTCTTGGTTGGGATGGTGGTGTTTCTGGGGATGAGCACGGTGCACACACCGCCAAGGGTCTCAATGCCCAGGGAGAGGGGAGTGACGTCTAACAATAGGATGTCCTTCACCTCTCCTGTGAGCACTCCTGCCTGAACCGCAGCTCCCAAGGCCACCGCTTCGTCGGGGTTGATGTCTTTGCGGGGCTCCTTGCCAAAGATCTCTTTCACCTTCATCTGAACCAGTGGAATACGGGTGGATCCACCAACCAGGATCACGTCGTCAATGTCCGCAGGGGTGAGCCCAGCGTCCTCCATGGCCTTGAGACAAGGCTCAACGGTTCTCTCCACGATGTCGGCTATGAGCTGCTCAAACCGGGCCCTGGTCAGCTTCAGAAGCAGGTGCTTGGGTCCCGAGGCGTCGGCGGTGATGAAAGGCAGGTTTATCTCTGTCTCCATCACCGAGGAGAGTTCGCATTTGGCCTTCTCGGCAGCCTCTTTCAGTCTCTGTGCGGCCATGGGATCCTTTGAGAGGTCTATGCCGTTCTCCTTCTTGAACTCCTCAACGATCCAGTCCATCACCACCTGGTCAATGTTGTCGCCACCTAAGTGGGTGTCTCCGTTTACAGCCTTCACCTCAAACACACCGTCGCCCATCTCCAGGATGGAGATGTCAAAGGTGCCTCCGCCGAAGTCGTAAACGGCTATCTTGCCACCTTTCTTCTTGTCCAAGCCGTAGGCTAAGGCCGATGCAGTGGGCTCGTTCACAAGGCGCAGAACCTCAAGCCCTGCAATGGTTCCAGCCTCTTTGGTGGCCTTACGCTGTGCGTCGTTGAAGTACGCAGGCACGGTGATCACCGCCTTGGTCACCTTTTCACCCAAGTAGGCTTCTGCGGCCTCTTTCAGCTTGCGAAGCACCATGGCGGAGATCTCCTGGGGCGCGTACTCCTTGTCTCCGATCTTAACCCTTGCTTCTCCTTTGCTGCCCTTCACCACCTTGTAGGGCACCATCTCTATCTCGTCGGTCACCTCTTCGTAGCGGCGTCCCATGAAACGTTTGATGGAAAATACCGTGTTTTCGGCGTTGGTCACCGCCTGTCTCTTTGCCACCTGACCAACGAGGATCTCACCGTCCTTTGTGAATGCCACCACCGAGGGAGTTGTTCTGTTCCCCTCCTGGTTGGGAATAACCCGGGGCTCGCCTCCCTCCATGATGGCCACCACCGAGTTGGTGGTTCCAAGATCTATTCCAATAACCTTCTCTCCCATATGCACGCTCCTCCTTTTTGGGGTTCTATCTTTTGGTTCACCTTACAAGATAGCCATGAATTGGAATTTGTCAAGATATTTTATTATCTCTTTGTAAGATAGTTGGGTGGAAGATGTTTGCCATGAGGATAGGTTCAGGCTTTTCAGGCGTTTGTTTGAGGATTGATTCCACATGGTTTTTAGACAGCGCCGTTTGCATCTTGCCTTTTTTCTTTGGTGGCTTTCTACTCTTTTGTAGGGTTTTGCGACTCACCCTTGTCTCAGGGCCCTTTTAGGAGGTGGTGGTGGAGAGTAGAGTTGTTGTAAATGTTGGATGAGGAGAGGATATGGATGCCGAACTGATCAGAATAAAGGCCTCGGCAGGAGCCGGTAAGACCTACCAGCTGGCATTGAGGTACCTGAGGCTTCTAAAGTTACTGGGCCCACCCTGCGGTGAGAGCTTGCGGTCGGTTGTGGCCATCACCTTCACCAACAAGGCTGCAGCGGAGATGAAGGAGAGGATCCTTCTCTTCTTGAAGGAGATGGCCTTTGAGACAGAGAAAGGTAAAGATCTCTCCCAGAGCACGGGGCTATCTTCAGAGCTGGCAGCAAGATGGGTGGAAACCATTGTTGGCAGCTACACGGATTTTCAGGTGCGCACCATTGACAGCTTCCTATACTCAATGCTGAAGGGGCTATCCTTTGAGCTAAGGATGCACCCTGAAAGCGAGGTTCTGTTTAACAGAGAGCCCCTGGTTCAGAGGGCCTTTGACATCGTAATGTGGGAAGAGCGGGAGGAGTTTGCAGATGCCCTGAACCATGCCCTGAAGACCTTCTTTAATGTTGAGGATTACCAGGGGTTCTATCCAGAATCAAGGCTCAGGGGCCGCATATTGCGGCTTCTCAACAAGGTAAATGGTCCCCTTGCCAACGCCGAGGTGGACTGGGAAAAGAGAGGCCTTTTAGAGTCAGAGCTGAAAGAGAGGTTGCAAAGGTTCATCAATACCCTTGAGCCGGTAAAAGAGTCCCTTAATGGCAATAAAGTTAAAGGTGTTTTCTCCAAGAACGGTGGATTTCTGAATCCCAGCGATCTCTCTCCTAAGGATATTGCTGGCTTGGAGAAATTATCTGTCTTTTCCAGTCAGGTGGAGGAGCTTTTCAAAAAGTCTGCCCAACCCACTCCTCGGCAGATAGCTGAGATCAGGGCTGCAAAAGAGGCTCTCATTGAGGGCATGGAGAGATGGAAGAGGCTTGAGGCAGAGCTGAGGGGATCGGGATACGCTTCGTTGATCAACCTTATTCAAGAGGAGGTAGAAAAAATCTGTCTCTCTGAGGGGATAGTGGCTGGGGGGGAGTGGACCAGAATTGTGAGTGAGAAGATGAGGAATCCAGAAACTGTGCTCTTTGTGTTCTCCCTTTTTGGTGGAAGGTTCAGACATTTTCTCTTTGACGAGTTCCAGGACACGGCGAGGGACCAATGGGAAGCCCTTTACCCTGTCTGTGAAGAGGCCCTTTCTAAAGGCGGAAGTATCTTCATTGTGGGAGACGTGAAACAGGCCATCTACCGCTGGAGGGGAGGAGACTGGCGTCTCTTTGACGAGGTTGTTGGCAGAGACAGCTACTTTCCCATGGCAAAGTCTGTGAAAGAGGAGGTGCTTTCAGGCAATTTCCGCTCTCATCCAGAGCTTGTGGGGTTCTTCAATGGCCTCTTCTCTCCTTTAACCTCTGAGGACCAGACCAGAGAACTGATGAGGGTTGTGCTTCCCAAGGCCTCTGACAGGGTGATTGCAGAGGCTTCAAAGGCCATCTCAGATGCCTTCTCTTCCCATCTTCAGAGTCCCCAAAAAGATTTTGCAGGACCCGCCACCATCAGGCTCTACCGCTGCGAGGGATACGGAGATGAGATCTCAGATAAGGTGAAGGCCACCTTTCTTGAAAGGGTTGAGGAGGAGTGGAGCAAGAGAGGCAGAGACGCTGACCGAACCCAGGTGGCGGTGCTTGTGCGCACCAAGGATCAGGCCCGGGAGGTGTCGGCCTGGTTGCTCCACCATGGAATCCCGGTGGTCACTGAAGACTCTTTGAGGCTTGAGGCCTCCTTTGCGGTGAAAGGCCTCATCTGCCTCTTGAGATACCTTTTCAACGGTGAGGACACTGCCGCCCTTTATGGTTTTCTCTCTTCTGGATTGCCTCAGAATGCCCTTACTGAAAAGGAGCTTTTTGTGGCCTGGAAGAGAAAGAAGGGGATGAACAATGAGACAAGGGCCTTTTTCAACGATCTATGCAGTAAGGTTGACAGGGTATCTCCCTACGAGCTGCTTCAGAGGGCCATAGAGGGCCTTGGGCTTGAAGAGAGGTTTAAGGACGAGTTTAGGGAGCATCTTCCCTTTGTGGAGAGGCTATTGGAGGTGGTTCACAACTTTGAGGAGAGAGAGGGGCCCAGTCTGGGAAGGTTTCTCTCTTTCTGGGAGGAAGGGGGGATGGAGGAGCGGGTTGGACTGCCAGAGAACCTGCCTGCGGTGAGGGTGCTCACCATCCACAAGGCCAAAGGACTGGAGTTTCCCGTGGTCTTCGTTCCCTTCACCCACTGGGCTCTTCACACTAAGGAGGTGGTTGAGGTGCACAATGGCCAGTTGCTGGTTCTGGGCAAAGAGGATGCTTTGCCATTGGAGCTGAGAGAGCTGAAGGCTGAGATGGTTGCCCAGGAGGTCCAGGAGCTACTCAACCTGCTCTACGTTGCAGTGACCAGGGCGGAGGAGTCCCTTTATCTCTTCATCACCAGACATAAGAGCTATGGAGAGAAGCAGGTGTCTGCATGGCTTGAGGGCCTTCTTGAGAGGAGTGGGGTTGAATGCACCGTAGAAGAGTTGAGCTGAAGATCAGAGGAGCAGCTCCTTCAGAATCGGGGATAACCAAGAGAATAAAAGGCAATATCCTCCACAGGGCCCTCTCCTTTATTAAGAGCAGAGAGGATCTGGATAAGATTGAGATGCTTGTGAAGAAGGCCATATTGTTGGAGGGTGAGAATCCAAAGGCCTGGGACATTCAGGAACTGGCACAGCACCTTAAGAAGGCCGTTGAGATGGATGAGGTAGAGCCCTTCTTTGATCCTGAAGCAGAGGCCTATTGTGAGACCCCCATTATTTTGCCCGGGGATTCCGAAGGAGCCGGGGGGAAGATGGTTCCTGATCGCCTCTTGGTTACGAGAGATAAGGTTGTGGTTCTTGACTACAAGAGCGGCGAGCCAAACAAAGAGTACCACGCCCAGGTGAGACGCTACGCCGAGGCTGCCAAGTCCGCCTTTGGTAAAGAAGAGGCAGAGGGGTATCTCCTCTTCCTTCTCCCCGAGCCCAAAATTGAGAGGGTGGTGTGAGTATGAGCAGGGTGGTGGCGGTTCATCCAAAGGAGAATTTGCTGAAGAGGGTGGTTCGCCACGTGGTGCAGAACCTGATGGAGGAGGGAACTCCAACAGTGATCTTCCCCCACCGACGGCCCATAGCCTTTTTTGAGCGCTATCTGCAGAGTGAAATTAAGCGCCCGTTGTTGCTTACGCCCAAGCTCAGCTCCTTTGAAGACTGGGTGAGAGAGGTGGCGATTCTCTCCCAGAGCGATCCTGAGATTCCTTTAGGGGAGCTTGATCAGGGGTGGCTTGCCTACAAAGCTGCCAGGGAGGTTTTGAAGGAAGAAAAGAGCCTTGCGTGGAATAGCTTCTTTCCGTGGGCCAGGAGGCTTGTGGGACTCTTCAAAGAGTTGGACCTTGAGCTCTGCTCACCTGAGGATCTCTCACATCCTCCCCAAGGGTTGCCGGAGATGGCAGCCATGCTTTTGGAGAGGATTGGAACCATCTTTGAGAGGTTCAACTACCTTCTCAAAAAAGACGGTTTCACAACCCATCCCAAGCAGGTGAGATGGTTGGCAGAGGGCAGGGATGAACTGCCTGAAGGCCCCTTTCTGCTGGTGGGCTTCTACGCCCTCACCAAGGCCGAAGACGCCCTCTTTCGCCGTCTCTTTAAGAATAGAGAGACCACCATCTACTGGCATTCAGATCCCCATCAGTTGCCAGCCCTTCACCGGGAGTGGAAGGAGAGGTGGGGTGTGGAGGTGGAAAGGGTTTCCCCAGAGGAGAGAGGAGAGACCAGAATCCACCTCTTTGAGGCCTATGATCTCCATTCTGAGTTGAAGGAGCTTGAACAGAGGCTCTCTGCAGAGGATGTGTCTGAGCCTGACAAGGTTGCTGTGGTTTTGCCTTCAAGGGAGCCTTTGATTCCCCTGCTTCATCACCTTCCTGAGGGCAAGGTGAATGTGACCATGGGCTATCCCTTCAGAATGACGGGGCTTTATCTCTTTCTTGAGAGCCTCTTTGAGGCTATTGCCACCAAGGATCCAGAGCGAGGGTACAGCACCCCTGCTCTGGTTCAGTTTCTGAAAAGCCCCTATTTGGGTACGGGGCAGGTGGCCACTCTCCTTTACAGTTACCAGTCTCCCTTCATTAAGCGGGCCGAGGTGGAGAGTCTCATCAAAAGTGCTCCAGACCAGAGTGATGGAGAGGAGCTTGAGAAGGTTGTTGAGAAGGCCTTTGGCCTCCTTGAAGAGCTTGAAAACGTTGAGACTTTCAAAGACCTTGCAGGGTTTCTTGAGGGGGTTTTAGAAGAGAGGTCTTTGGAGCTCTCTGTTGCAGACAGAGAGGTGGCTGCGGCTCTTCTCACGCAGCTTGTTCTGCCCATGAAGCATCTCTTGTTCAGCGAAGAGCAAATGGAACCTAAGGCTATCTTCTCTCTGTTTCTTGAGATGCTCACCACCCTCACCCTACCTTTAGAGGGAGAGCCCTTGGAGGGGCTTCAGGTGATGGGGCTTCTTGAGTCCCGTCTCCTCTCCTTTGAGAAGGTCTTTGCCCTTGAGGTTAACGAGGGGGTGTTGCCCAAGGTGGAGGAGGTTAACCCTCTCATTACGCATGAGGCCCGGGTGGCCTTGGGGCTTCCCCTCAGGCTTAGGGAGGAGGAGATATTCCGCTACCATTTCAGGCGCCTCTTGGATTCTGCCCAAGAGGCCCACATATTCTGGCAGCTTCAGACCACACCTTCGGGAGAAGGGGGGCTTGAGGGCAAAAAGGTCCGAAGCCGCTTTGTGGAGGAGCTGGTGTGGGAGAGGGAGAAGGCCAGAAAAGAGATGGTCTCTGAGACCCCTGACCTCATCAAGAAGACTCAGTTTACGGTGCTGCCTGCTGGCTCAAAGCCCCAGCTGCCCTCCAAAACCCCTGAGATGAGAGACTCCCTTTCGGGGGTGTTGACCATGGTCTCTCCCTCTCTTCTCAACACCTACCTCAGATGCCCTTTGCAGTTTCTCTACAATAGGGTGTTGGGGTTGCAGACGCCGCGTCTTGAGGGGGTGGAGCCTCCCCCTCATAGCCTGGGATCCGTGGTCCACGCCACCTTAAAGAGGTTCTACCTTGAGCTTGCAGGGCAGAACCTACCTGCCGACATACCCTCAGCCTCTTTGAACCTTGAGAGGCTTATGGAGATCTTTGAGGAGGAACTCAAAAAAGAGACCTTCTACAACCTCCTTTCTGCGCCCCGCAAAAGGGTTCTTCTTGAGACCAGCAGGATCAGGTTTGGCAGGTACCTTAAAAAGCAGGGATCAACCAGAATTGAAGCCCTTGAGAAGAACTACTTCCTTCCCTTTAACCTTTCCCACACCCTGCAGATCACCTTTAGGGGAATTCTGGACAGGGTGGATCTCAGAGATGGACTATACCTTGTGCTTGATTACAAGACAGGTAGCTTCAGCAAGCCCAAAGCCGAGAAGGTTATGGCTTTGGAGACAGAAGAGGAAAACGAGCTGGACCAGGAGGGTTTGCAGACCATCTACCAGTATCTCTCCGATCTGCAGCTTCCTTTTTACGTCTATCTCTTTGGAAAACATAAGGGTCTCTCTTTTGAGAGACTATCTGCTGGTTGTATAGGCCTTGGTGGAGATGGTGAGGAGTTCTACATTGTGGAGCCCAAGGTTTTAAGAGGAGAGGTGAAGAAGAAGGTTCATCTCGCTTCTCAGTGGGCCCAATGGATGGAAGAGGAGTTCCCCTCCCTACTGCGATACCTTTTGCGCCACATTCTTGATGCCCCTCTCTGGTACCCTGCAACCCATGAGCGGGTCTGCGGCTATTGCGACTACAGGGGTATGTGCAGGTATGCCCTCTGATGGTACTTTGGGTCCCTGTGAGTATCTATCCTTTACCCGGGTGACCCTTGTCCCTGAGTCTTGCCTCTGCTAATAATGAGAATGTGTTCACAAGTTAGGGGTTGGCGTGTTGACACCTTAAAAAGCGTGTGATAGGCCAGCCGCCGATCCTTGAAGGGGAAATTCTAAGAGATGGGAGTGTGCCTATGATCAGTTTGGATCACACCATTTTGGTGCAGATGGCGAACTTCATCATCCTCGTGCTGGTGCTTAACCATCTTCTTTACAAGCCTTTGCTCAGAATCTTAGACGAGCGCAAAGAGAAGATTGACGGCACCCTTGAAGAAGCAGAGCGGATGATGGAGGAGGCGGAACGGAAGCTTGAAGAGTACAATAGCCGTATCCGCCAAGCGAGGCAGCAGGCCCAGCAGATAGTGGCAGAGGGCAGGTTGAAGGCGTCGGAGGAGCAGAAGAGGATTCTGGCGTCGGTTAGAAAAGACGCTGAAGAGCGTCTTGAGAAGCTGCAGAAGGAGCTTGAGGCTCAGAAGGCCTCGGCAAGGGAGGTGCTGAGGCGTCAGGCTGAAGCCCTCTCCATTCGCATTGCAGAGAGGGTTCTTGGAAGAAGCCTCTCTGAGAGCCAGAGGGGAGAGGTGCAATAATGAGGATCAGAATTAGAAGAGAGGTGATCTTCTCTATTCTTATGGTTCTCTGTGTAACAGCCTTGGCCCTTGCCGGTGAGGGGGAAGAGGCCCACGAAGTGAAACCCATGATGGAGGTGTTTCGCCTCGTTAACTTCCTCATATTTGCGGCTCTTCTCTACAAGTTTGTGGCCAAACCCGTAAAGGATGCCCTCAGCGGAAGGACCAAGAAGATAGAAGAGGCCCTTGAGAACGCAAAGGAGGCCAAAGAGACTGCGATTCGCAAGGCTCAGGAGTACGATGCCAAGATAGCTAACGCAGACAAAGAGGTGGCAGAGATCATTGCCCAGGCCGAGAAGGAGCGGGATCAGCAGGTTGCCAAGATTCAGGAGGAGATGGAGCTGCTGAAGACCCGCTTGGAAGAGCAGGCCAAAGCGGCGGCGGACCTTGAGATCGCCCGGGCCAAGGCGGAGCTTCAGGAAGAGGCTGCAAGACTGGCGGTTGAGCTGGCAGAGGGTCTTGTGAAGAAGGAGATATCTCCCGAGGACCAGAAAAGGCTGGTGCGGGAATACGTTGAGAGACTGAAGGAGGTCAACTAAATGAGCCGTTCTCTGGCCCGTAGGTATGCAAGAGCCATTGTTGAGTCTGTGCACGAGAAGGGCGGAGATCTCACCAAGCTCTTAGACGAGCTGGAGACTCTTCAGGACCTGATCACCAAGGATCCCAAGGTGGTGAGGTATTTGACCCAGCCCATAGTGCCCATGAAAGACCGCCTGGATCTGGCCCGCACCATAGCCCAGAAGGGGGGCTTCTCAAAAGAGGTGGGCAACCTTTTATGTATCATGGTTGAGAAGGAGCGGTTCGCCTCTTACGGAGAGGTTGTTGAAGAGGCGAGGCTCTTGGTTGACGATATCATGTCCCAGGTTAGGGGAGAGATAAAGACCGCCCAGCCCCTCTCTGATGAGGACCTTAAGCTGCTGGAAGAGGGGTTTGCAAGCGTGATTGGCAAGAGGGTGGTGCTGGATGTGGTGGAAGATCCCTCCCTTATCGGTGGTGTTATGGCAGTGGTTGGAGGGGTGGTCTTTGATGGAACGGTGAGATCAAACCTGAACAAGGTTAGAGAGAAGCTGATAGAGGAGTGATGTGATGCAGATTCGTGCAGAAGAGATCAGTGAGATTCTGAAGAAGCGGATTGAGGAGTTTGAGCGGGGAGTAGAGCTTGCCGAAGAGGGTATCGTCACCTACGTTGGTGACCGTATTGCCAGGGTTTATGGCCTTGACAACGTTATGTACAGCGAGATGGTGGAGTTCCCCAACAACATCTACGGTATGGCCTTTAACCTGGAGGAAGACAGCGTAGGTATCGTTATTCTGGGAGACGACACCTTCATCAAGGAAGGGGACAGGGTAAAGAGAACCCGCAGGATCATTGAGGTTCCCGTTGGTAAAGAGCTGATTGGCAGGGTTGTGAACCCTCTGGGTCAGCCCATTGACGGACTGGGACCCATTAACGCCAAAGAGTTCAGGCACATGGAGGTTCTCGCTCCTGGTGTCGTGGACAGGCAGCCTGTTAGCGAGCCTCTTCAGACGGGAATCAAGGCCATTGACTCCATGATTCCCATTGGAAGGGGACAGAGAGAGCTGATAATCGGCGACAGGCAGACCGGTAAGACCGCAGTGGCAATTGACGCCATCATCAATCAGAAGGATTCGGATGTGATCTGTATCTACGTTGCCATTGGCCAGAAGCGCTCTTCTGTTGCCCGTACCGTTGACAAGCTTCGCCAGATGGGAGCCATGGAGTACACCATTGTGGTTGCAGCAACAGCCAGCGAGCCTGCGCCGCTGCTCTACCTGGCACCGTACGCCGGCTGCGCCATGGGAGAGTACTTTAGAGACAACGGAGGCCACGCCTTGGTGGTGTACGACGACCTCTCAAAACAGGCGGCGGCCTATCGTGAGATGTCCCTCTTGCTCCGTCGTCCCCCTGGCCGTGAGGCGTACCCCGGCGACATCTTCTTCCTCCACTCAAGGCTTCTTGAGCGTGCCGCCAAGCTAAGTGACGAGAAGGGAGCAGGATCCTTAACCGCTCTGCCCATTATTGAGACC
>JALWSI010000163.1 GCA_027080315.1 bacterium
CACCATAAGTATCAGAATGACTCCGAAAATCCCTATTGCCTGAATTATGGAGCGGTCCGATACCTTTGCCAGACCTTTTTCAACCAGATCAGAGGTGTGGTGCAGGTCCTGCATGATTTCGTCGCTTTTGGCAACGAGGTTCTGTTTGTCGCTTTCAGGGATTGCTCCTTTCTCTTTGAATGTGGATACTGCCTGAGAGAAGAGGTTGCGATACCCTTCCACCTTGCTGGATATGCCCTTTAAACTTTGTGCTACATAGGAACTTACCTTTGAGACTTTGGCAATTCTTTCTTGCAGGTCGTTGAGCTCGTTGTTGAACTTATCAATGTACTGAGGGTCTCCGGTTAAGAAGTAGTTTGACGAGGCAAGCCCTGCCCCGCACACGTGGGCAACCAGGCAGGACATGCTTGCGCCGTCAATAGCTTTACCTTCAAGAACCTTCATTGATATTATCCCCAACACTCCTTGAGTGAGCATAAGCCCCACTGCCACAATGGTAAAAATAGTTATTTTTCTCCTGATACTCATATAGCTTTCCTCCCTTAGTGTTAACGTTGTCTAAAAGCCTTCTCTCTTTTAATCTCTTTTTTCCAGATAGAGCGTAGAGCTTTTACCGCTTTAGCAGGTGGTAAAAAGCTCTTATGATCTCCCTGACGACAATTTAGCGCCCCTTCACCCTCCCATATTAGCCTCCGTGCCTATGGCTATAGTTGGTTATGGGTAACGGAACGGGTATAAGTGTTAGTGAATACGAAATAGCAGGTTTAGAAGGATCAAGATATGTGGCTTTGTGGTTTTCTATCATTTTTAAGCTTCTACCTTTTACTCCTGACCTTTCTCTATTCCCTGATCTGCCCTTCGCCCATGATGATATACTTGCAGCATGTTAGATCTTCAAGACCCATTGGGCCTCTGCAGTGAAGTTTTTGTGTTGATATTCCCATCTCGGCTCCAAGGCCAAACTCAAAGCCATCGGTGAACCTGGTTGATGCGTTCACATAGACGGCGGCAGAATCGGTCTGGCGTAAAAAGTCCATGGCCCTTTGATAATTCTCGGTAACTATGGCCTCAGAGTGGCCAGAGCCATACCTGTGGATGTGGGCTATTGCCTCATCCATGCCGTCAACCACCCGTATGGCCAAGATGAGATCAAGGTACTCTTCGTACCAGTCTTCCTCAGTTGCCTCTTTTATGTCAGGGAGTATCTCCAGGGTTCTGGGACAGCCCCTTAGCTCAACCCCCGCCTCTTTGAACATCTTTGCCATCTCAGGCAGAAACCTCTGGGCAATGGGGGCGTCAACTAGCATGGTCTCCATGGCGTTGCAAACCCCGGGCCGCTGCACCTTGGCGTTGAAGCAGATGGACTTGGCCATATCCAGATCGGCGTCCCGATCGACGAAGGTGTGGCACACCCCTTTGTAGTGGAAAACCACAGGTATCCTTGAGTTCTCAGCCACGAATCGTATTAGACCTTCTCCTCCTCTGGGCACAACGAGGTCTATTAGATCGTCTCGCTTCAAAAGCTCGCCCACTGCCGCCCTGTCAGGGGTGTCTAAGAACTGGATACACTCCTTGTTCACTCCTGAAGTCTCTGCAGCCTCTCGGGCTATCTCCACCAGCGCCCTGTTGGAGTGAATGGCCTCTGAGCCTCCCCGTAGGAGCACGGCGTTGCCAGATTTGAGGCATAGGGCCACGGTGTCAATGGTGACGTTGGGACGAGACTCGTAGATTATGGCCACCACCCCCAGAGGCACCCTCATCTTACCAATAAGTAGGTTGTTGGGACGCTTCCACATCTTCACAACCTCTCCCACGGGGTCAGGCAGGGCCGCCACCTGTCTCAGCCCTTCGGCCATGCCATCTATCCGTTTGTCGTTGAGAAGAAGTCTGTCCATCAGAGCCGATGATAGCCCCTTCTCTTTACCTGCCTCCAGGTCCTTCTGGTTCACCTCTTTTATCTTATCTGCCTGGGCCTCAATAAGCTCTGCCATCCTTAGCAGTGCTCTGTTCTTCACCTCTGAGGAGAGGGTTGCTATCTCTCTTCCTGCCTCTTTTGCCTTTCTTGCCTTCTCTTCAACGATCTCTCTTATGCTCATATCTTCTGACCCTCCTTGTGTAAGGCTAACTGCCCTTGGGGTTCTAACATTCGGTTTAATCCTCTTCAAGGTTTGGGGTTTCTTCGTGCTTGACAAGCCGAAGCCCATCCCCTTATACCTTGCCCCACTTCGCCCGGGAAAGGATAAGCAGAAAAAGATGTTCGTGAGGGTTTCGGATATTCCCCCAGAGGGGATGGATGTTGAGATTGAAGAGCTTATTCCCCCTCTGGATCCAGCCATTGGAGAGGTCATACCTGTGGTGGGGCCTGCCACCGGCGCCCTTAGCTTAGAACCTCTCTCCAAAGGCGTGGTAAGGGTTAAGGGAGTTGTGAGCTGTGCCCTTATGCTATGTTGCAGCAGGTGCCTTGATTCGTTCATTTCAGAGGTTGAGCTTGAGGTGAACGAACTCTGCGCGCCCCTGCCCAAAGGGGGTATGCTGCAGGGCGAGCTGAAGGATGCCTTTGGCTACATCCACGGGGTGATAGACCTTACAGCCCTCTACACCTCTCTGCTCTATTCGGTGCTTGAGATGAAACCCCTCTGTTCCCCTGATTGCAAGGGGTTGTGTCCCAACTGCGGAGCTAATAGAAACAGGGAGTCGTGTGGTTGCGACAAGTCTGCCAGGGATCCCCGTTGGGAGGTCCTTGAAGAGATAAAGAAACAACTCTTGGGCAAAGATGTTGCTTGATCTATTGAGGTTTACGAAAGGAGAAGACCATGGCGGTACCACAGAATAGACAGTCTAAATCAAGAAGGGACAAGAGAAGGGCCCAGTGGAAGGCCAAGTTTAAGGCCCCCAACTTCTCCGTGTGTCCCAACTGCCAGGAGCCCAAGCTGCCTCACAGAGTGTGCCCAAGCTGCGGGTTCTACAAAGACAGAGAGGTCTTGGTAGAAGAGGAGTAGTGGTTCTATTTGGGATCGTTGCAGGCATCCCGCCCATTAGGCGTTCAAGGGAGAGGAGGGTGCTGGTTTGCGCATAGCCCTGGACGCCATGGGTGGGGACTACGCGCCCCGTGAAATTGTGAAAGGCGCTATTGAAGCAGTCCAAAAGTGCGACTGCGAGATAGTGCTGGTGGGGGATGAAGAGATAATAAAGCAGGAGCTTCAGCGTGCAGGGGCCTCTGATGAGTTTCCCATATTCATAAAGCATGCCCCTGACGTGGTGGGGATGGGAGAGCCCCCCTCTATGGCCCTTCGGAAGAAGAAACAATCCTCCATCTGGCGGGCTGTAGAGATGGTGAAGCGGGGCAAGGCCCATGCTGTGGTGAGTGCGGGCAACACAGGGGCAGTGATGGTCTCTGCCAAGTTGCAGCTTCGGACCTTAGAGGGAGTTTCACGCCCGGCCATAGCGGTGACCCTGCCATCACGAAAAGATCCCTTTCTTCTGCTGGATGCGGGCGCCAATGTTGACTCCAAACCTGAGAACCTCCTTGAGTTTGCAATCATGGGTCACCTCTACGCAAAGCATATTCTGGGCATAGAGCGTCCCCGGGTGGGTCTGCTCAGCATAGGAGAGGAAGACACCAAGGGAGACTCCCTTGTTAAACAGACCTATCCGCTTTTAAGACAGGCGCCTCAACTTCACTTTATTGGCAATGTTGAGGGCAAAGAGATTTACAACAACGTGGCAGATGTTGTTGTGTGTGATGGCTTTGCAGGAAATCTCGCTCTCAAGATAAGCGAGAGTGCGGCGGGGCTTCTACTTCATCTGCTCAAAGAGGCCTTTGTCAACGGAGGGCTGAGGGCCAAGATTGGATACTGGGCTATGAAACCCTTTTTAAAAGAGATAAAGGTGCGCACCGATTACAAAGAGTACGGTGGCGCCCCACTTCTGGGGGTGAACGGCATCTGCATCATCTCTCACGGAAGCTCAGACGCCAAGGCCATCACCAATGCCATCAGGGTGGCAAAAGAGCTTGCAACCAACCAGCTTAACAGACATATTCAGAACCATCTTGCGGTTTTGAGAGACACTCCGAGTAGAAGGTTCTGGGACAAGCTGAAAGAGACCATCCCTTCGTGGAGGGATGAAGAAGAGGAAGAGGGAAACGAGGAGAAAGGAGCCAGCGAATGAGATCGGTTATTAAAGGTTTGGGGGTGGCTGTTCCCGATGAGATCCTCACCAACGAGGATCTTGAGAAGATGCTGGACACCACAGATGAGTGGATAACCCAGAGAACGGGGATAAAGACTCGCCATAAGGCGCCGCCGCATGTATCCACCTCAGACCTTGCCGTAGAGGCCAGTCAGAAGGCTCTAAAAGAGGCGGGACTGGATAAAAGGGATCTTGATATGATCATCTGCGCCACCGCCTCTCCAGACACCCTTCTTCCTGCCACTGCCTGCTGGGTGCAGGCTAAGCTGGATGTTCCGGGGATTCCCGTGTTTGACATAAGCGCTGCCTGTTCAGGTTTTTTATACTCAATGACCATTGCAGACCAGTTTGTGAGAACAGGAACCTATAAGAACGTGTTGGTGATTGGTGCCGAGCTTTTATCCCGAATAGCCAACTGGGAGGATCGCTCTACCTGCGTGCTCTTTGGAGACGGCGCAGGAGCCGCTGTGATCGGTGAGGGTAAAGAAGGAGATTCTCGCAGGATACTTGGTGCCAAGCTTCACGCCGATGGAGCCTTTGCCGAGTTTCTCTGGATTCCTGCAGGAGGGGCCACCACCCCTCTTACCAAAGAGGGGTTAGAGAAGGGCCTAAACAAGGTGGTGATGAGGGGCAACGAGCTCTTCAAGGTTGCGGTGAGGCACATGACAGATGTGGTGTTTGAGCTTCTTGAAGAGCTTGGTGTGAACTCTGAAGAGATAGACTGGGTGGTGCCTCATCAGGCAAACGTGCGCATACTTCAGTCTTTGGCCAAGAGGCTGAAGATTTCTTGGGATAGGGTGGTGGTCACAATAGACCATCACGGAAACACTTCGGCGGCGTCTATTCCTTTGGCGCTTCACGAGGCAATAGAGGACGGTAGAATAAAAAAGGGCCAAAAGGTGCTGTTCGTCTCCTTTGGAGGAGGTCTTACCTGGGGGTCCTGTTTGGTGGAGTGGTGAACATGAGCGACCTTTTTAAGACACCTGTGTGTGACCTGTTGGGCATAGAGTATCCCATAATCCAAGGCGGAATGGCCTGGGTTTCAGACGCTCAGCTTGCGGCAGCGGTATCTAACGCCGGAGGACTTGGAATAATAGCTGCGGGACACTCAGAGCCGGATTACGTGAGAAGCGAGATAAAGAAGGCCAAAGAGCTTACAGATAGACCCTTTGGGGTGAATGTGATGCTCATGTCCCAATACGTGGATGAGATCGTTGACCTCATTATTGAAGAGGATGTTCCCGTGGTTGCTACAGGGGCAGGTAACCCCGGAAGGTACATGAGGCGGTTTAAGGAGAAGAACATCAAAGTGGTTCCTGTGGTGGCCTCGGTTGCCCTTGCCAAACGCATGGTGAGGGAGGGGGCAGATGCGGTGATTGTTGAGGGAACAGAGGCTGGGGGCCATGTTGGAGAGCTAACCACCATGGCTCTGGTTCCCCAGGTGGTCAGGGCTGTCTCTGTGCCGGTGATCGCTGCAGGAGGCATTGCCACAGGAGAGGGATTTTTGGCTGCTTTGGCTCTGGGTGCCCAGGGTGTGCAGATGGGAACCCGTTTTGCCTGTACCAAAGAGTGCAGGGTGCATCCTAAGTGGAAAGAGGTTTACATCAAGGCCGGGGACAGAGACACCGTGGTCACCGGCAGAAGCACGGGGCATCCGGTGAGAATAATAAGGAACAAACTGGCCCGTGAGTTCCAGAAGCTTGAGAAGCAGTGTGCCCCGGTTGAAGAGCTTGAGAAACTGGGAGAGGGGGCCTTGAGAAAGGCTGCCAATGATGGAGACGTGGAGAGGGGTTCTGTGATGGCGGGGCAGATAGTTGGCCTTATTGACGACGAGCCCACGGTGGCAGAGGTGATTGAGAGGATTCTGAACGAGGCCAAAGAGATTTTGAACTCTCTCTGCGCCAAGTATGGAGGGTGACAGTGGGTAAGGTTGCCTTCGTTTTTCCGGGACAGGGTTCTCAGGCCGTGGGCATGGGTGAGTCTGCTTACAACACCTGGCCTGAGTCAAAAGAGGTCTTTGAGCGTGCTGGCACTGCTCTGAACGAGAATCTGGCAGAGCTCTGCTTCAAGGGCCCTCAAGAGAAGTTAACGCTCACAGAGAACGCCCAGCCCGCCCTTTTAACCGTGAGCATAGCCTTATTCAGTGTGCTCAAAAAGCAAGGGCTTGCTCCAGACTTTGTTGCTGGGCACAGCTTGGGAGAGTACTCGGCCCTTGTGGCAGCAGAGGTTTTCCCCCTTGAGGATGGGGTGCGGGCGGTGAGGCTTAGAGGCAGGTTTATGCAAGAGGCCACTCCCCCGGGTGAGGGGAGCATGGCGGCTTTGATGGGTATCTCAAAAGAGGATGTTGAGGCCCTCTGCTCTCAGGTGAGTGAAGAGATGGGGAGGGTGGTTGAGCCTGCAAACTTCAACTCTCCTCAGCAGATTGTGGTGTCGGGGCACCGTGATGCGGTGTTGAGGCTCATGGAGGCTGCCAAAGAGAAGGGATGTAGAAGGGCGGTTGAGCTTAAGGTTAGCGCTCCCTTCCACTGTAGCCTCATGACCCCTGCCCAAGAGAGGCTTGCCCCTGTTCTGGAAGAGATAGGGTTCTCTGACCCTGTGGTCCCTGTGGTGCCCAATGTTACTGCCAAGCCGGTCTCAGAGGGTGCGACCTTGAGAGATCTCCTGATTCGCCAGGTTACGGCTCCGGTGCTGTGGCAGAACAGCGTTGAGAGGATGGTGGAAGAAGGGGTTGATCTCTTTGTTGAAGTGGGGGCCGGAACCGTGCTTTCTGGCCTCATAAAGAAGACCAATCGCAAGGTTAAGACAGTGGCCTTTGGTGGTCCAGAGGATCTGGAGAAGGTGTTGAAGGTGTGGGAGGAGCATCAATGAAACCAATTGCCTTGGTTACAGGCTCGTCAAGAGGAATCGGCAGGGCCATTGCCCTGAGGCTGGCAGAGGATGGGTATCCCATAGCGGTTAACTATCCCCCCATTGAGGAAGAGCCTACCCAGGTTGTGGAGGAGATAAAGGCCAAAGGGGTGGAGTGCAAGGCCTTTGTTGCTGATGTCTCTGACTCTGAGCAGGTCTCTGCCATGTTTAAGGCCATAAAGGAGCACTTTGGGCAGCCTGTGGGGGTGCTTGTGAACAATGCCGGTATCACCCGGGACACCCTGCTTATGCGTCTGAAAGAGAGCGACTGGGATATGGTGCTGGGCATCAACCTCAAAGGCACCTATCTCTGCACAAAGGCCGCCATCAGGGATATGCTGAAGACTGGCTGGGGCAGAGTGATCTCGGTCTCTTCTGTGGTGGGCACGGTGATTGGCAATCCCGGCCAAACCAACTACGCCGCCTCTAAGGCCGGGGTTAAGGGCTTCACCATGTCTCTGGCCAACGAGGTGGGTCAGAAGGGCGTGACGGTGAACGCCGTTGCCCCAGGCTTTATTGAGACAGAGATGACCGCCAAGCTGCCAGAAGAGGTGAAGAACCGTATGCTTGAGGCTACCGCCCTGAAGAGGTTCGGAAAGCCCGAGGACATAGCAGAGGTTGTGGCCTTTTTGGCCTCTGAGAAGGCAGGTTACATCACGGGACAGCTCATCGTTGTTGATGGTGGGCTCAGTGTGTGATAACCCCGTGGCGTTGAAGCGAAGAACCAAATACTAACTGGAGATAGAGAGGGAGGAGAAGAGGAATGACAGCAGAGGAGATTGCAAAAAAGATTCGTGCTCTCATCACGGAGCAACTGGGGATAGAGGAAGAGGAGGTTGTTCCCGAGGCCAAGTTCATTGATGATCTGGGCGCCGACTCTCTTGACACGGTGGAGCTCATCATGGCCTTTGAGGAGACCTTTGACATTGAGATCCCCGATGAGGATGCAGAGAAGATCACCACCGTTCAAGAGGCCATAGACTACGTTGTGGCCAAGGTGGAAGAGAACGCTTAAGAACCCGACTTAGAGGGGAGGAGGCGTGAGCACAGAGCTAAAGAGGGTGGTTGTCACGGGAATAGGGATGATCTCTCCCTTGGGCGTGACCCTTTCTGAGAGCTGGGAGAGGCTCAAGGCCGGTGAGAGCGGCCTTGGGCCCATAACCAAGTTTGATGCGTCCCAGATGCCCAGCCGCATCGCCGGGGAGATTAAGGGATTTGATCCCACCAAGTACATTGACAAGAAGGAGCTTAAGCGTACCGATCCTTTTGTGCAGCTTGCAATAGCTTCCTCTGAGATGGCCTTTGAAGACTCAGGACTTGATCTTGATTCAATTCCCAAGGACGAGGTGGGGGTGCTTGTTGGCTCTGGGATAGGTGGACTTGAGACCATTGAGAGAAACCACACCATGCTGATGCAGAAGGGGTATCGCCGCATCTCTCCCTTCTTCATTCCCATGGCTGTGATCAACATGGCCGCCAGCATGGTATCTATCCGCTTTGGGTTGCAGGGTCCCAACTCCTCTGTGGTGACCGCCTGTGCCACTGGAGCCAATGCCATAGGAGATGCCTTCAAGATCGTTCAGCGGGGGGACGCCAAGGTGATGATCGCCGGTGGTACCGAATCTGTGATTACCCCACTTGCAGTGGGGGGGTTCAGCGTGATGAGGGCCCTCTCAACCTTCAACGAGGATCCTCAAAAGGCGTCTCGTCCTTTTGACAAGAATCGCGATGGCTTTGTGATGAGTGAGGGTTGCGCCCTTCTCGTTCTTGAAGACCTTGAGCATGCCAGGGCCCGTGGGGCAAAGATATACGGAGAGGTTGTGGGGTACGGCATGAGCGGCGACGCCTGCCATATCACCATGCCCGATCCCGAGGGTAACGGCGCCTTCTTGTGCATGAGAAACGCCCTAAGAGACGCAGGTTTATCAATTGAGGATGTTGACTACATCAACGCCCATGGCACCTCTACCCCTCTAAACGACAAGACCGAAACCCTTGCCATTAAGCGTCTCTTTGGAGACCGTGCCTACGAGATCCCCGTTAGCTCAAACAAGTCAATGATAGGACATCTATTGGGGGCTGCCGGTGCAGTGGAAGCTGCCTTCACCCTTATGTCTCTTAAAGAGGGTGTGATACCACCCACAATCAACTACGAGACCCCTGATCCCGAGTGCGATCTTGATTACGTGCCCAACGAGGCCAGAGAGGCTCCAATAAAGGTGGCCATCTCAAACTCCTTCGGTTTCGGCGGGGTGAATGTCACCCTTGCATTCCGCAAGTGGGAGGAGTGAACCAACCTCCGTCAAAGAGCAGCATCCCGGAGCTTCTTGACTGGGCCCATAAGGTTCTGGGGTATAGGTTCAGGGACCCTGATCTTCTGCTTCAGGCCCTCACCCATGCCTCTTTCGTGGGTGAGGGGCCCCGGGCCCACAACGAGAGGTTGGAGTTTTTGGGAGACAGCGTCTTGAACGCTGCTGTCTCTCACCGTCTCTTTCTTCTATTTCCGCAGGAGAGTGAGGGTTCACTCACCAGACGACGGGTTGCCGTGGTGTGCAATGAGAATCTTGCCAAGGTGGGCAGAGAGATTGGCCTGATCTCAAGGATGAGGGTGGGAAAGAGTCTTGAAATGCAACTCTCTGAGGGCAAAGAGACGGTGCTCTCAGATGCCTTTGAGGCCTTAGTGGGGGCGGTCTTTCTTGATGGGGGCTTTGAGTCGGCCGAAGAGGTGGTGGAGAGGCTACTTTTCTCCCGGGAGATTCCCAAATACTCCAATGCCAAGGGCTTTTTGCAAGAGATGGTGGTTAAGAGGTTTGGGGTTCTTCCCGTTTACCGTCGCACCGCTGTTCCAGAGGGGTTCAAAAGCACCGTAGAGATCAAGGGGCAATCATTTGGAGAGGGCATTGGAAGAAGCAAGAAAGACGCTGATCAGAGAGCCGCCCAGGAGGCTTTGAGGCGTTTGGGAGAGGACGAATGAGCGTATCTGCCCGGGTGCTGGTGCTTGCAGGGGAGGCCTCTGGAGAGATGCACGCAGCGGCTCTTGTGAAGGAGATCTCGGCCATTGAGCCGGGAATCTCCTTTGTGGGCATAGGGGGCTCTGAGATGGAGGGGGCAGGGGTTGAGCTGTTGGGACGTTGCGATGAGATCGGTGTTGTTGGTGGGGTTGAGGGCCTTGGCAGCCTGCCTGCGGTTCTCAAGACCTACAAAAGGGTGAAGAGACTGCTGGCGGCGAAAGACGTGGATCTCTTCATCCCTGTTGACTATCCCGGCATGAACCTGAGGCTCTCCTGTTTTGCAAAAAAGCATAACCTGCCTGTGTGCTACTACATCTCTCCCCAGGTGTGGGCCTGGAGAAGGGGGAGGGTGAAGACCATCTCCCGATGCGTGGACCGTATGCTCACTATTCTGCCCTTTGAGGAGGACCTTTACAGAGAGGCAGGGGTTGATGCCCATTATGTTGGCCATCCCATTCTCTCCCGGGTTAAGCCCAGGTTGAGCAGAGAGGCCTTCAGGGAGAAGCATGGCATATCTCAAGACGCGACCCTCTTTTTGTTGATGCCGGGCAGCCGGTCCAAAGAGGTCAGCTACAACCTTCCTGTGATGCTAATGGCCGCGGGAATTATTCAAAAGAGGGTTCCAGATGCCCTCTTTGCCCTTGCCTTAGCTCCCACCTTAAAACTAACCCATGTGGGGCCGTATCTATCAAGGCCTTACGTGCCTCCTGTTAGGGTGATCCAGGAGGACACATACTCCCTTATTGGCTCCTCTGATGCCGCCATTGTGGCCTCTGGGACAGCCACCCTTGAGGTGGCCCTTTTAGGGGTGCCCATGGTGGTGGTTTACAGGGTTCACCCCTCCACCTACAGAATCGGGAAGAGGCTGGTGAAGGTGAGGTGGCTCTCTTTGGTGAACAATGTGCTGCGAAGAGAGGCTGTGGTAGAGTACCTCCAGGATGCTGCAACCCCAAGCGCTGTTGCAGAGGGCCTGCTGAGGGAGATCAAGGACTCAGAGAAGGCAAAGGAGAGGGCAGAGGAGCTCAAACAGGTTCTCTCTCCCCCTGCCAAGGCCAGAAGCGCCGCAGAGCTGGTGATTGAGATGCTGAAGGAGAGGGCCTCTTGAAGAGCTACGCCAGAATACTGGCGTTCTTAAAGCCCTACTGGTTCAGAATAGGGCTGGCCCTCATCATGGCTGCCATGGTGGCCTCTACCGACGGTGTACTTGCCTGGGTTGTTAAGGACATCATGGATAAGATCTTCATCGCCAAGGACAGGCAGATGCTGGTGCTCATCCCTCCCTTCATAGTGGGCCTTTACTTCGTGAAGGGGCTTGGGCGGTATCTGCAGAACTACTTTATGGGATACGCCAATGCCCGGATGGTTATGGACATACGCATAGCCGTCTTTGACAAGATCATTCAGATGCACATGGGCTTCTTCTCTCAGGAACGCACAGGCACCATAGTGTCTCGCATAATGAACGATGTTACCGTGGTTAGAAAGGCCAACACCGATCTCATCAAGAACATGATACGACAGATCCTAACCTTGATCGGTCTTCTCTTTGTCCTCTTCAAAAGGGACTGGCAGCTTGCCCTTATTGCCCTCACCATTGCCCCCTGCGCAGGGGTGGTGCTTGCCCTTATTGGTAAGAAGCTGAGAATGTTGACAAAGAGAAATCAGGAGCGGATTGCTATACTCAACAGCTTTCTCATTGAGCTTCTCACCCTGATCAAGGTGGTTAAGCTCTTTAACCGTGAGGAGTACGAGAAGAAGCGCTTTCGCAAGGTGCTGAGAAAGCTCTTTGACATTCAGATGTCAAAGCTCAAGGCCCAGCAGCTCAGCTCTCCAATGATTGAGTTTGTCGGCTCTATTGCAGGGGCCTTTGTGATCTGGATTGGTGGAATGAAGGTTATCAACGGGGTGATCACCACGGGAGAGTTCTTCTCTTTCCTGACGGCCCTCATGATGATGTACGGCCCCATACGAAAGCTCAGCGGGGTGAATGCCTCAATAAACTCTGCCATAGCCGCCAGCGAGAGGGTGGTGGCCTTTCTTGACCTTGAACCTGCTGTGAAAGAGGCAGAGGACGCTATTGATAAAGGCAGCTTTGACCACGAGCTTCGCTACAACGATGTCTGGTTCAGGTATCCCGACAGCGATGAGATGGTGCTCAAGGGGATCAATCTCACCGTGAAGAAGGGAACCAGAGTGGCTGTGGTGGGAGAGAGCGGAGTGGGCAAGACCACCTTGGTTGAGCTGATTCCCCGCTTCTACGATGTGACAGAAGGCTCAATTACCATGGATGGGGTGGACATAAGAAGGCTCTCTTTTGCCTCCCTCATGAGGCTTGTGGGGATGGTGAGCCAGGATGTTCAGCTCTTTGACGACACCATTGAGAACAACATCAAGTACGGCGTCCCTGAGGCCACCCATGAGGATGTGGTAAGGGTGGCGAAGATGGCCGACGCCCACGACTTCATAATGCGCACACCAAAGGGCTACGAGACCACCATAGGGGAGCTTGGCACCCGCCTCTCAGGGGGAGAGAAGCAGAGAATCGCCATTGCAAGGGCCCTGCTTAAGAACCCTCCTATTCTCATACTTGACGAGGCCACCTCTGCCCTTGACGCAGCCTCTGAGGCGGCGGTTCAGAAGGCCCTTGAGAGGCTTATGGAGGGCCGCACGGTGATCATCATTGCCCACAGACTCTCCACGGTGAGAAACGCCCATAAGATCGTGGTACTTGAAGGGGGAAGGATAGTTGAGGAGGGCACCCATGCCCAGCTCATAGCTTCCGACTCCCGCTACAAAAGGCTTTACAACCTTCAGTTTGCAAAGGCCGAGTGACCTCCTCTTCAAGGCTCTCCTTTAGACCACTGCCTCTGAGATCTCCTCAATGAATCTCACGGCGCCTTCAATGCCCTTCTCTTCAAGCCTCTTGATCACTGCACTGCCAATGATCACCCCCTGGGCGTGGCGAGAGATGATCTTCGCCTGTTCCGGGGTTGAGATGCCGAAGCCCACGCAGACCGGAAGAGATGTCAGGGAGCGGATCTCATCAACTCTCTCCAGTATGGGTTTGAGACTACCAACATCGCTGCCTGTAACCCCCTTTAGTGAGACAAGGTAGATGAAGCCTGTGGTTGCCTCTGCGATCACAGGGATCCTTTCTCTGGGGGTGGTGGGGGCAATGAGGAAGATGGTGGCCACCCCATGTCTATTTGCCGCTTCAATCAGCTCTTCCCCCTCCTCTGGAGGCAGGTCCGGCACTATGAGGCCTCCTATGCCTGCAGAGACAGCCCTCTCAACAAATCTCTCAATCCCGTATCTGAGAATGGGGTTGTAGTATCCCATGGCCACAAGGGAAGGCTTTGTTGTCAGTTCTTGCAGGCCTTTCAGTATGATCTCAAGGTTGATTCCCTTCTTCAGGGCCTCTTCGCTGGCCCTCTGGATCACAGGGCCGTCTGCCATGGGGTCAGAGAAGGGGATCCCCAGCTCCACAATGTCTGCCCCTGCCTCAGGGAGTCTTTGCAACAGGGCCTTGGTGGTATCCCAGTCTGGGTATCCCGCGGTGATGTAGGGGATAACCGCGCATCGCCCTCGCTGGGTAAGCTCCCTCAGCCTCTCTGTGATCCCCTTCATTGCAGCACCCCTTTCTCAATAATCTCGCTAAGGTCTTTGTCCCCTCTCCCTGAAAGACATACCAGTACCAGGTCTTGCTCATTCCACCTCTCTGCCAGCAGCCCCGCCACGGCATGGGCGCTCTCTAAAGCCGGGATGATGCCCTCTGCCTTGGCTAAGGTCCTGAAGGCCTCAACGGCCTCTTTGGGGCTCACGTGGCGGTAGGTGCACCTTAGGGTCTCTTTGAAGAAGGCGTGCTCTGGCCCTACCCCTGGGTAGTCAAGGCCTGCTGCAATTGCATCTGTGGGGGTGATCTGTCCCCACTCATCCTGCAGAAAGTAGCTCTTGAACCCGTGAAGCACCCCTATCTCTCCGTTGCCAGAAAGGGTTTCTGCTCCCTTGGCCTCTACTCCAATGAAGCGGCAGGGATCGTCTCTGAAGGCGGTGAAGAGTCCCATGGCGTTGCTGCCGCCCCCTACACAGGCTATGCAGTGGGTGGGTAGTCTTCCTTCTACCTTCAGAAGCTGCTCTTTGGCCTCGTCCCCAATCACCCTCTGAAAGTCTCGCACCATGGTGGGAAAGGGATGAGGTCCAACCACAGAGCCTATCACGTAGTGGGTGGTGTCAACGTTTGCCACCCAGTCCCTCAGGGCCTCGTTTATGGCGTCTTTCAGGGTGCGGCTTCCCGAGATGACGGGGATCACCCTTGCCCCCAGAAGCTCCATGCGCACCACGTTTATGGCCTGTCGCCTCATGTCCTCTTCCCCCATGTAAACCTCGCACTCAAGGCCCAGAAGGGCTGCGGCAGTGGCTGTGGCAACCCCGTGCTGTCCCGCTCCCGTCTCGGCTATCACCCGTCTCTTATCGAGCCTCTTGGTGAGCAAGACCTGACCCAATGTGTTGTTTATTTTATGCGAGCCTGTGTGACACAGGTCTTCTCGTTTCAGGTAAACCCTGCACCCTGCCATCTGGCTCAGGGACTCTGCGTAGAATAGGGGGGTGGGCCTGCCCACAAAGCTCTTGAGCAGCTCTTTAAGCTCTTTCTGAAACCCCTCATCAGAGGCCACCTCTCTGTAGGCCTCCTCAAGCTCCAGAAGTGGGGCAAAGAGGGTCTCTGGCACAAAGCGTCCTCCAAACTCCCCGAAGTATCCAATCTTACAGCTCATACCATCTCCTCCACACCTCGGTCACAAACCTTCTCACCTCCGCGGCATCCTTTATTCCAGGAGAGATCTCCACCCCGCTGGAGACGTCCACACCCATGGGGCGCACCCTCTTCACCGCCTCCTCCACGTTTCCGCTGTTCAGCCCCCCTGCCAGGATGATGGGATACTCCCTGGCGATTGAGGCAACTGCCGTCCAATCGCAGACGGTGCCTGTGCCCCCTTTGAGAACCGGGTGCTTTGTGTCCACGAGAAAGGCGTTGACGCAGTTCAGGTAGCGCCGGCAGAATCTCTTTAGCCTCTCAATGTTCCTTGCATGGTCTGTGGCCTCTTCTCCCTTCTCCACGTGAACCGCCTTGATCACCCCAAAACCTTCCTCCTGGATGGCCTCGCAGAACTCTGGAGACTCCTTTCCGTGAAGCTGGGCCACGGTGAGCCTGCAGGTCTCAAGGGTTTTCAGCACCTCTTTCAAAGGGGCATCCACAAAGACCCCCACCCTCGCCATGAATGGTGAGAGCATCCTGCTTATGCTCAGAGCCCTCTCGGTGCTCACATATCTGGGGCTTTTGGGATAGAAGACGAATCCCACGGCGTGAGCCCCGGTATCCTGCACCGCCAAGGCATCCTGCCATCTGGTTATTCCACACACCTTGACCTGGATCATGCCATGCCCCTCAACTCCTCAAGCATCCTCACAGGGTCCCTTGCCCTTGCCAATGTTTCTCCAATAAGAAAGACCTGAACCCCCGTCTCATTTTGTATTCTAATGATGTCCTCTCTGGTCTTTATTCCGCTCTCGCACACAATCAGGCGGTCCTGGGGCACCAAGGGGGCCAAGGTGAGGGTGGTATCAAGGTTCACCTCAAAGGTGGAGAGGTTGCGGTTGTTGATTCCGATTATCCGGCTTCCGCTGCTTATGGCCCATTCAAGCTCCTGGGCGGTGTGGATCTCAACCAGGGGCTCCAGATTGAGCCTGTTGCACTCCTCCACCATCTGGGCTAAGCCGTCCTCCCCCAGCACCGCTGCAATGAGAAGCACCCCCTGGGCTCCGTAGAGGGCAGCGAGGTCCAGCTGCACAGGGTGGAGTATGAACTCCTTGCATAGCACCGGCAGCTCAATGGCCTCTGACACCTCCCTTAGATCCTGCCACGAGCCCTCAAAGGCTGCGTCCACCAGCACAGATACCGCGGAAGCTCCACCCTCTTGGTAGAGCTGTGCCTGGGTCACGACATCCATCTCCTGGTTTATGGCCCCTGCCGAGGGAGAGGCCTTCTTGGTCTCTGCAATGATCCTCGGGGGATCCCCCTCTGTCAGGGCCTCAAAGAAGAGATTTTCCGTTAAGGGCTCAGGCTCGGCTATCTCGGAGTAGAGCAGGGCCCTTGTCTCGTTCCTCTTTCTCAGCAGTATCTGTTCAAGAAAGGCGTGGTGGCTCATGCCCTTGCCCTCAGTCTCTCAACCACCTTCATGGCTTTTCCAGAGTCTATGGCGTGGGCCGCCTCTTCAAGGTTCTCTGAAAGGGGCTCCCTGCCCGCTGTGTACATGGCCAAGGCGGCGTTGAGCAGAACCGCGTCCCGGGCCCCGCACCTCTCTCCTGAGAGAACCCTCATGGTTAGTGTTGCATTGGTCTCGGGGTCGCTTCCTG
>JALWSI010000164.1 GCA_027080315.1 bacterium
GTGTAAGCCTTGGCTATTCCTATGATCTCTTCAACTGCTGTGGTGTTCACTCCACACCCCGCAAACACCCCACCCACAGAGGTGTGGGAGGAGGTAACATAGGGATAGGTGCCGTAGTCTATGTCAAGCATGGTTCCTTGAGCGCCTTCAAAGAGAAGGGTTTTCCCATCTTTGATAAACCCCTTCATCTTGGTGACAACATTGGCCACAAAGGGCTTCAAGGCCTCTCCCCACTCTAACGCCTCCTGGTAAAGGGCATCGGGATCAACCCCCTCTTCTCCAAAGAACTCCTTTACTATCAAATTCTTGAGCTTTACCGTAGCAAAAAGCCTCTCTTTCAAATACGGGGGATTTAAAAGATCCAGCACCCTTAGTCCCACCCGGGCAGACTTATCAGCATAGGCTGGGCCTATTCCGCGCTTGGTGGTGCCTATCTTCTTGGAACCCATAAGCCTTTCGTCTAAACTATCAAGCAGTTTATGGTACGGCATGATAACATGGGCGCGTTCACTAACCCAAAAACGTCCCTCCAAAGAGATCCCTTTCTCCTCAAGACCGCGCATCTCTTTAAGAAGCTCGGGGGGATCAACCACAACCCCGTTGCCTATGAGGCACTGAGTGTTGGGATGCACTATTCCCGACGGTATAAGGTGAAGAATGTACTCCTCCCCCGCCACCTTAACCGTGTGTCCCGCATTGGTTCCTCCCTGAAAACGAACCACCACATCGGCGTGTTCAGACAGGTAGTCAACAACCTTTCCCTTACCTTCGTCACCCCATTGCGCACCGACAACCACCGTATTCTTCAAGACTCTATCTCCTCAAACACCAGCAAAGTTAAAGGGGCGCGGCAAACCGCACCCCTATATTTAAGTCAAAGCTTCTCGTTTACAGGCTAACCAGTATGGCATCAATAATGTTGGGAAGTTCCCTGATCTTATCCAAGACCTCCTGGTCTATAGGCTGATCCACATTCAACAAGGCAACTGCCAGTTCTCCCGAATGCACTCTACCAAGCCTGAAACCGGCTATGTTCACCCCAGCATCCCCCAGTATGGTGCCAAGTCTTCCAATAACCCCGGGACGGTCGTAGTTCTTGAAGTAGAGCATGTAGCCAGAAGGTTCGGCCTCTATGGGGAAGCGATTCACCATAACTATGCGAGGCGCATCCTCTTTGATAAGGGTTCCTGCAACGCTGGTCTCCTCTCCATTGCCCTTCAGAGTGATACGGATAAGGCTAACATATCCCTCGCTTCTCCGGGACTTCACCTCTGAAACCTTTATTCCCCTGTTCTTTGCAATGATAGGTGCACTAACCATATTCACACCTTCGCTGCCAAGAATGGGAGAGAGTATCCCTGTTAGAGCAGCCAGAGTAAGTGCTGGGGTGATCCCCTCTTCCACCACCTCACCGGCATACTCAACCACCAGCTCGTCCATACGGCCCTTTGAGATCTGGGATACGAAGGAACCCAGCTTCTCAACCAGATTGAGATAAGGCTCCGCCTTACCCACCAGCTCGGGCTTAATGGAGGGAACATTAACTGCGTTCTTTATGATCCCTTTTGTGAGGTACTCAATGATTTGATGCACAATGGCAACAGCCACTACTTCTTGGGCCTCTCTGGTGGAGGCTCCAAGATGCGGGGTAACAACGAGATTATCAAGCTCAAGAAGAGGAGAATCGGCAGGAAGCGGCTCTTGGGCAAACACGTCTAAAGCAGCAGTAGCCAACTTGCCACTTTTCAAGGCATCGTACAAGGCATCCTCATCAACAATACCTCCCCTTGCACAGTTCACCAGAACGGCCCCATCCTTCATCTTAGAAAAGGCATCGGCATTGATGAGGTTTTTTGTCTCAGGAGTGGCAGGCGCGTGAATAGAGATGAAGTCGGCCTGGGAGAAAAGCTCATCCAGGTCCACAAGGGTTACACCCATCTTTTTGGCTCCATCGTGCGAGAGATAAGGATCGTAGGCTATAACCGACATGCCTAACCCCTGAGCCATCTCACACACCAAAGAGCCAATACGCCCCATTCCAACAACTCCCAAAACTTTGTTGTGAACCTCAATACCCATGAAGCTCTTCTTGTCCCACTTGCCAGCTTTGAGTTTGGAATGGGCCTGAGGAATCTTTCTGGCTGCAGCCAACATCATCGATATGGCATGCTCTGCAGCGGCCACTGTGTTGCCACCGGGGGTGTTCATAACCACTATTCCCTTCTCAGTGGCAGCCTCTATATCGATGTTGTCAACGCCTGTCCCTGCCCTGCCAACAACTTTAAGGTTATCAGCAGCCTCTATTATCTCTCTTGTGACCTTAGTGGCGCTTCTAACGATAAGCCCGTGGTAATCACCAATACAGGCCTTAAGCTCATCGGGCTTCATGCCCACCTTAACATCAACATCTATCTCAGGCTCCGCCTCAAGGAGGCGCACACCTTGAGATGAAATGCTATCACTAACCAACACCTTGTATTTAGCCATTAGTCACTCCTCCCACTAAAAAAGGAGTTCCTGTGCTTTGGAAACTGCTGCACCTTTCTCAAAGCTGTATCCAAGTTTAGAGAGCACCACCTCAACCATGGCAATAAGTTGAACCATATCAACCTCTGTTATGTATCCCATATGGGATAACCTGAATATCTTACCCTTAAGGTGCTCCTGTCCACCTGCAATGGTGATTCCATAGGTCTCCCTTAGCATCTTGGGAATCTTTGCTCCCTCAATGCCCTCTGGAGCCCAGATAGCGGTAACGGCATTACTGGGGGCCTCAGGAGCCAACAACTTCAAACCAATGGCCTTCATAGATTCCCTGGTTGCATCCGCCATGCGCTGGTGACGGGCAAAGACGTTCTCAAGGCCTTCCTCTCTGATCATATCCAAAGCCACCTCAAGCCCCATAATCAAAGATACTGCAGGGGTGTAAGCCGTTTGTCCTTTAGCCTGTGACTTACGCTCCTTCAGGAGGTTGAAGTAGTACCTTGGTTGGGTTGATTTTTCTGCTACCTTCCAGGCCTTTTCACTAAGGGCTATGAAAGCAAGCCCCGGGGGAAGCATAAAAGCCTTCTGAGAACCGCTCACAACGATATCTAAGCCCCACTTATCCATGGGAACATCAAAGACCCCTATGGCAGTTATTCCATCCACCACGGTTAGCGCATCGCTCTTCTCTTTAACCACCTTGGCGATCTCGTAGGTAGGATGACATACAGCGGTAGATGTCTCGCTGGCCTGCCAGAAAACCGCCTTGGTATCGGGATTCTGATCTAAGAGTTCACCAACCTGTGACGGGTCAACGGCTTTCCCCCACTCCACATCTATACATATAGGCTCGGCTCCATACACTTTGCACAGATCTGCCCATCTCTCTCCGAACTTGCCTCCTCTAACCACAATGGCCTTATCACCAGGCTCCATGATATTGGCCACCGCCGCCTCCATGGAACCTGTTCCCGAAGAGGCGAGAATAAGCACTTGTTGCTCTGTTTGAAAAACATACTTGATCTTCTCTGCCACCCTCTCAAAAAGAGCGGCAAACTCGGGGGCTCTGTGGTGTAAAATCGGAGCAGCCATAGCGCTCCTCACCTCAGGTGGCACCCACGTAGGCCCTGGTGCAAACAGATAACCCTTCCTCATGAACACTCCTCCTTTTTAACGCCTCTTCTCTCTAACCGAATTGGCCCCTCTCATACCAACAGCCCCAAACAGGCGCAAGAGAAAATTTTCACATTCTCGTCCCAATTTACGCTTTTTAGAGAGGGCAAACAACTATCAAGCAAACCGCTTAAACACCTTGATCATCTTCAAGCTTTCTCAACTTCCCTCCAGCGGGATTATGCCCTATCTCTTTCACAAAGATGATCTCTGAAGGCACCTTGTAATCTGCCAGGTTCTTCTTGCAATGCTCCATTATGCTATCTTTAGAGACCTCTTTCATCCCCTTTTTAGGAACCACCTTGGCCACAAGTTTGGAATCGGCCCCATGAGCAATGGGAACAGCAACAAGGGCGGCCTCTTTCACAGCAGGATGCTCTTCAATAATCTCCTCAACCTGAAGAGGATACACGGGGTATCCCCTAACGTGCACAATATCCTTCTTTCTACCCTGCAGAAAGAAGTAGCCATCGTTTGCCATGGTGACAAGATCTCCCGTTGGCAACCAACCGTCTTCAGAGGGGAAGACCGTCTCTCCCTTTTGGGCATCCCAGTATCCCAACATTACCTGAGGGCCTTTAATCTCCAGCTCACCAATCATATTGGGAGGCAAAGGATCACCGGTGCGAGAATCCACCACCCTTGCCTGGGTATCTGGCAAAGGCAATCCAATGCTTCTCACAGGCCGTCTTCCCCATATTGG
>JALWSI010000165.1 GCA_027080315.1 bacterium
CGGCTAAAAGGATGTCTGATTCGGTTATTCCTCCAACTCCGCCGTGTATGACCTTTACAGCCACCTCTTCATTCCCCGCCCTCTCAAGGGCCTCTCTAACTGCTTCAAGGGAGCCGTGAACATCGGTCTTCAGTACCACCCTCAGCTCTTCTGCCTTGCCCTGTTGGAGCTGCCTCATCATCTCTTCTAAGGAGAGGCGGGGCTTTGACAACATGGAGTCCCGTTCTTTGGCTTTTCGCTCTTGGCTGATCTCTCTGGCCTTTCTCTCGTTCTCAACCACCACTAAGGCCTCACCTGCCATGGGAACCCCTGATAATCCCAGGACCTCTGCTGGAACAGAAGGTCCTGCCTCATTAATGGGCTTGCCTGCGTGGTCAAACATGGCCCTTGTTTTACCCCAATGTAGCCCTGCAACAACGGCGTCTCCCCGTTTCAAGGTGCCTTCTTGAACAATCACCGTGGCCACCACACCCCGCTTGGTGTCCAGTCTGGCCTCTAAAATGGTTCCCTTGGCGGGTATTGTGGGATCGGCCTTGAGATCAAGCATCTCTGCTTGGAGCAGCACCATCTCAAGAAGCTCGTCCACTCCCTGCCCTGTCTTGGCAGAGATCTCCACCATAATGGTCTCTCCACCCCACTCTTCCGGCACGAGACCGTGGGTGGCAAGGTCCTGTTTCACCTTGTCGGGATTAACCCCAGGCTTGTCTATCTTGTTTATTGCCACCACTATTGGAACATTGGCCACCTTGGCGTGGTTTATTGCCTCTATGGTTTGGGGCATCACACCGTCGTCTGCAGCCACCACCAGTATCACGATGTCGGTTACACTTGCTCCCCTTGCCCTCATGGTGGTGAAGGCATAGTGACCGGGGGTGTCAATGAAGGTGATTATTCCCTCTTTCATCTTAACCTGATAGGCCCCAATATGCTGTGTTATCCCCCCTGCCTCCCTCTCTGCCACCTTGGTGGAGCAGATGTAGTCAAGAAGGGTGGTCTTTCCGTGGTCAACGTGGCCCATAACCGTCACCACAGGGGGCCTTGGCTGCAGGTTTGCGCTTTCTGGCCTTACGATTTTCTCCTCTCCCTCTAAGGGGAGAACCTCAAACCCATACTCGTTGCCTATCATGGTTGCGGTCTCAAAAGAGATGGGAACCCGCTCACCAGTAGAGATACCGTGCTTCTTCAAGGTGTCAATCACGTCTTCAACGGGCTCGTCCATAAGCTCTGCCAGCTCAATGGGCAGTATGGTGTCGGGAAGCCATAGGGTTCCCTCGTCCATATCCACCCTGCCAGCCAATGTCTTATCTTCTGTGAACAGCTCTTTTCTTTCCCTCTTACGCTTTTTCTTCTTAGAGGGTCTGGTCTTTCGTCTGGTCATGAGCCCAGAGAGATCCCCTATGGGTTTTACCGGCTCTTTCTTCTCCTCTCTCTGAGGAGCCGCTTTCTCTTTGGGAGGCTCTTTTGCTGGTTTTTCCTCTTTTCTCTTCTCTTTTGCCTTCTTCTTTTTCTTCTTTTCAGAGGGATGCTCTTTCTTCTCCTCTTTCTTCTTGGTCTTCTTTGGCTGCATGGCCTTTGCCTGGGCCCGCCTTCTCTCTTCCCTCAAGTGCATATAGAACTTGTCTGCTTCTGTTTCTGAAACGGTGCTTGAGGCAGACTCCTTCACCTCTATTCCCAGTTGCTTCAGCTTGGATATCACCTCTTTCCAGTGAATACCCGTCTCTTTTGATATCTGGTGGACCCTAATTCTCGCCATGCAGCATCACCTCCTCACTCCTCACAAAGTCGGAGCCTCTCTATCATTTTGTCTATCCTCTGTAAACTGAGGGAGAGTCTCTTGCCTTCTCCCTCTCTCAATCCTTTAAGCCGCTTCTTAATGCCCTCTCTCTCTTTCTCAAAGGCCTGCAGGGTTTCGTAAAGCAAATCTTCAGGGTTTTGGGGAACCTCAACTTGACGCCTTAATGCCCTGTTGAAGGCTCCTCTCTTTTTGAATGCCTGCCTGAAGCAGGACATCTCTGGGCATAGATAGACCCCTCTTCCTGGATTCTTGTAGAGGGGATCAACTCTCACTCTTCCGTTCTCGTCAGCAGAGAAGCGGATCAGCTCCTCTTTGGGGAACTTAGAGCGACATCCTATGCAGCTTCGTACCGGTGCATCACTCTTCTTCCCCATCTTCACCTTCTGAGTCCAAAGGCTCCATGTCAGAGGCCTTCTTCACGTTTATCTTCCAGCCGGTAAGCTTTGCAGCAAGCCTTACGTTTTGCCCCTTCTTGCCTAAGGCTAAGGAGTATTGGTCGTCGTTGACTATTGCTAAGGCCTCTCTCTCCTTTTCGTCCAGAATGACCTTACCGATGCTGGCAGGCTTGAGGGCGTGGGCGATATATTTGGCGGGGTCCTCTGAGTACTCCACCACATCTATGCTCTCTCCCTGAAGCTCTTTAACAACGCTCTGTATCCTTGAGCCTCTCACCCCTACGCATGAGCCTACAGCGTCTATCTCGGGATCCTTAGAGACCACCGCCACCTTTGAGCGTGAACCTGCCTCTCGGGCAACGGCTTTCACCTCTACCAATCCGGTGGCTACTTCCGGAATGTCCCTTTGGAATAGCCTGAGTAGAAGGTTGGGATGGTGTCTTGATAGCACTACTTTGGCGTCCCTGGTACCTTTGCGGACCTCAAGCACGTAGAACTTGTAGGTCTCTCCGCGGCGGTATCGTTCTCCTCTAACCCTCTCTTTTGCAGGCATAATCCCTTCGCCATGGCCAAGGTCAACGATCACCATACCCTTCTCTTCTCGCAAGACCTGTCCCGAAATAACATCCCCTTCTTTTCCGGCAAACTTGTGATACATAACATCGCGCTCAGCTTCTCGCATCTTTTGAAGCATCACCTGTTTGGCGGTTTGGGCAGCGATGCGCCCTAAGTCTTTAACCGGATAGGGGATCTTAACCACCTCTCCCGGTTTGGCCTTGGGGTGGTATTTTTGTGCCTCTTCAAGGGAGACCTCTTTCACCTTGTTTGAGACGGGGCCTTCAACCACCTCTGCTATTTTGAACACCTTGGGAGAACCCTTGGATACGTCAAACTCCACCTCAAGCTCCACTCCCGGGTCAACCTTCTTTCTCACTGCCGACAACAATGCCGACTCAATGGCCCTCACCAAGGCATCCATCTCAAGCCCCTTCTCTTGGGCCAGCTGTTCAAGCAGGTAGTAAAGCTTCTTCTGTTCCAAGGCTATTCCCCTTAATCTTCCATTTGTAGCTTTGCCTTTGCCACTTTCTGGTAGGGCACTCTGGTGACCCCTTGATTGGTGGCAAGGGAGAAGCCCTCTTCGTCAGCGCTCTCTATGGTTCCCTCTAAAACGCTTCTCTTTTCGCCCTTCTCGGTTTTTAGAGTGACCCTAACCCGTTCGCCTTCGCTCTTCATGTAATGCTGGGGTTTCTTCAAAGTTCTTGTTAGTCCGGGGGAAGAGACCTCTAACAGGTAGCCGGTGTGTATGAAGTCCTCAACGTCAAGAAGATAGCTCAGCTCTTTGCTCACCTCCTGGCAGTCGTCTAAGGTTATTCCTCCTATACCCTGAATTACTACTCTTAACCTTGACTCTCTTCCACCGAGCCATTCCACGTCGTATAGCTCAAGCCCTTTTGACTCAAGTATGGGCTCCACCAGCTCTTTAACCCTCTCTTCTATCTCTTCTGTCTCTATTCTGGCCATTTTCAAACCCCATCAAAAATGAGAGGGGCCTCTTGCCCCTCTGCCAAGTCGCTCTCTTTGATATAGAATATGGCACACTAAGGGACGATGTTCAAGGGGTTAATGGTAAAGGGATTTTGAAGACCTCAATCCTTAAAGGCCTGAAATCAAAGCCTTGCATGGCCATGGGGAGGGCAGGGGTATCTGCTTTTCCATCTTAAATCCTGTGGTTTGCAGCCACCTAAGGTACTCCTCTTCGCTGTGTACGTCCCCATCAGGGGTGGCCAAGAGCATGTTGATTGAGAAGACAGCAGGAAAGATCTCGTTGCTCTCCCTCATGAAGTCCACGATGATCACCTTCCCCTTAGGGTCTAAGGCCTCTTTGCACCTCTTTAACATGGTTAAGATGCCCTCTTCTCCAAAGGAGTGGCATATGTGACCTAAGATCACTGCTGAATATCCTTTTCCCCATTCACAGCTAAATAGGTCCCCTTCAATAAAGGAGTACCTGTCTTTCAGCCCTAAACGGGAGATTACAGGCTTGGCTGCGTGGGCAATCACAGATGGCATGTCTAAGACCACCCCTTCCAGGTTAGGGTTCTGGGTTAGCAAGGCTGCGCTCCACACCCCAGAGCCTCCTGCCACATCAAGAAC
>JALWSI010000166.1 GCA_027080315.1 bacterium
CAGAGCTTCAGGGAGATATGGTATAACTCTAAGCTCTTCAGAGAACCAAGGGATTTTTCATCCTACAAGGGCAAGTGCGGCCGCTGCGAATACCTTAATGTTTGCGGCGGATGTAGGGCCCGGGCCTACGCATACTACGGCAACTACTTAGCCCCCGAGCCCCATTGCAGTTACGTTCCTAAGAGAAAACAGCCAGTTGAATAACCAAGGGGACGGCCGGTAGCCGTCCCCAACCCGGTAAATTAAGGATTAATTAAAGCACAAACATCAAGATATGATCTTTGCTTTTTACAGTACTTACCAAGATAAAATATGTTACATAATAATCTACCCAAGGAATGATCAGCGTTAATTAAGCCAAGTCTGGAAAATGAAAACCCTTTCACCTTGATAACCCCTTTATACAATGCTAAATGGGTGAATGTTGCGGGGAAATCACACACGAAGAGAACTTAAGGAGGGCAAGATGAAAGAGAAAAGAACCCTGATTCTTCTGGGAATCTTAGTGTTGGTAATGGCAGGAGGAGGGGTGTGGTTCTTTATGTCAGGTTCAAGTGAAACAACATCTACCAAGATTGCTGTACGCACCATTCACAAACCGCCTCCCAAGGTGGTTAAGCAAAAACCGGCTCCTCAAAACACAAAGGCTCTTGTTAAAAAGGTAGCAACAGAGACGGCTCAAAAACATTCCACCATCCTTGGCATGTTCCCCATATCCCCTGGAGACAACTACATTGCAGGCCTAATAGATGTTAAGACATTCCAGCAGAGAATGTTACATAGACTCTCTCTAAAAGACCAAACCACCCTTAAAAGAATGGCTCTTCAAGAGTGCGGGTATGTGATATGGCCCACTGGAATACAGAAAAAGTTCCACTATTCGGTGATCTGCTCAACCACAGGAAACCCTGAAATAGTGAAGAAGGAACTGACAAAGAAGAGAACCGCCATTGAGGGCACCTGCGGCAAGAAGGCAAAGTGCCTGAAGGTCACCACAAAGAAAGGAAAAGTCTATTACATTGGGTTCAAAGACAAGAGGTTTCTGGTGATATCCGATGTGGCAAGCCTTGTGGCCTCAATCACCACCTCTTCTCCTGTTAAATCCCGGGCCCAAAGCTGGGAAAAACTCCTACCAATCCAGAAAAACGAGTTTGGAACCTTACTGGGTAGCTTCTCTGCTACAGAAGAAGGGGGAGGTATGTCAGACTTCACCCCCTCTGACCTGGGAAAGCAGTCTAACGTTAATATCTCAAAGCTATACCTACGGGGACGCTTTGGGTTTATTCCCAAAGGTATAGATCTTAAATTCAAGGTTAGATTAAAGGACAAAGCCAACAAAGATATCCTGCTTTCTGAGGTACCTGGCAAGGTGACGCTGTTTAATCCTTCACTTCCTTCAGACGCTCTAATTGCCGGAGCTGATCTGAATGCTTTGAGAAGATCCCTTGAGGAGACAGCCGCAAGGTACAAGGGCAAGACAGACCCAGAGTTACAGAAGATGGAAGGCAGGATCTTCTTTGAGCTCAGTTTCACCAACGGTCGTCCCCTTGTCTATCTGAAGGTGCTGGACCTAAAGGAGAACGGCCCCCTGTTGAAGAAGCTGGGCAAACCGGGAGACGAGGTAGATATAACAACCATGTTGAATCCTTTTTTGGCAATGTTTTTGGGAAAGACCAGCTTCAAGAGGATAAAGGGTGGTTTTGTTGCCACAAACCTGGCAGACACCAACCTGACCCCATCAAAAAGTGGTCTCGCCAACAGCAAAAGGCTTATTCAAGACCTATCTGTAAAAAATCCCATAGCCATTTTCGCTATCTCACCTGCAAGGTTTGTAGAAGGTTTCATCGCCTTGGCTAAACCCTTTGTTGCCCAAAATCCGGAGATGCAGAAAAACCTGCAAAACATAGAACAGAAGGTTAAGGGCAAGAACAGGCCAGAGAGGGTTGTGTTCCTATCTAAATCTCTCACCGACTACGAGGTGAAGATAGAGTACAACAAGTGATAAAAAAGAGGGGCCGTACGGCCCCTCTTCTATTCTTACAAGTATCTCTTCTACATTACACCCCAAAGTAGAGAGCGAACTCGTAAGGATGGGGACGAAGCCTGATGGCGTCAATCTCGTTCTCTCTCTTGTAGGAGATGTAGGTCTCAAGAAGGTCTTCGGTAAACACATCGCCCTTACGCAAGAACTCGTTGTCCTTCTCCAAAGCGTTGATGGCCTCTTCAAGGGAACCTGGGGTCTGGGGCACACTGGCAAGCTCCTCTGGAGGAAGGCTGTAGATATCTTTATCAAGGGGCTCACCTGGATCAATCTTGTTCTGGATACCGTCAAGACCGGCCATGAGAAGGGCAGAGAAGGCAAGATAACCGCAGCTTGTTGGATCGGGGAAGCGAACCTCAACCCTCTTTGTCTTGGGATTGGGAGAGTACATGGGGATACGGCATGCGGCACTACGGTTTCTGCTTGAGTATGCGAGACGCACAGGAGCCTCAAAGCCTGGCACCAGCCTTCTGTAAGAGTTAGTGGTAGGATTGGTGAAAGCACATATGGCGTGGGCGTGCTTCAAAATCCCGCCAATAAAGTGAAGCCCCAGCTCTGAGAAGCCGGCGTACTCAGATCCAGCAAAGAGGGGGGTGTCGTCTTTCCAGAGGGAGACGTGAACGTGCATACCGGTTCCGTTATCCTCAAAAACGGGCTTGGGCATAAAGGTAGCGGTGAGACCGTGCTGCTTGGCAACGTTCTTCACCACATACTTGTACTTCATAACGTTATCCCCCATCACTCTCAGGGGAGCAAACCTCATGTCTATCTCTGCCTGTCCCGCTGTGGCAACCTCGTGGTGGTGAACCTCAATATGAACTCCCAGATCAATCAGGGTCTTCACCATATCGCTTCTGACATCCTGCATCTGATCGTGAGGAGGCACGGGGAAGTAACCCTCTTTGTGGTTGATCTTGTAACCCAAGTTGGGCATCTCGTCTCTGTCCGTGTTCCACCAGCCCTCAATGGAATCAACCTGATGATAGCTGTAGTGCTTGTCGTAGCCGAAGCGAACATCGTCAAAGATGAAGAACTCAAGCTCAGGACCAAAATAGGCAACATTGGCAAACCCAAGAGACTTCAAGTATGCCTCAGCCTTCTTGGCAACATATCTGGGATCTCTGCTGTAAGGCTCTTTTGTTACGGGATCAACCACATCGCACATAACCACCAAGGTGGGATCTTTGAAGAACGGGTCAATAAAAGCGCCATCCAGGTCGGGGAAGATGAGCATATCGCTCATGTGAATGCTCTGCCAGCCCCTGATGGATGATCCATCAAAGCCGAGACCATCCTCAAAGATCCCCTCGCTAACCTCTTCCACAGGGAGAGTGAAGTGCTGCCAGGTCCCAAAAAGATCACAGAACCTAACATCAACAAACCTAACCTCTCCGCTCTTCACCAGCTTGAAAAACTCTTCCTTAGTCATACAACAACTCCTCCTTTATGGTATGGAATATTGGTATATTCCTCATACTCACAAGTCAAAACCATCCATATCCAGCAATCTGCTACAGATGGAGTTGACCATCTTCAAAAGCCCATCTCTTCTTTTATGGTACTCAGCCACAATATCTTTTAATTTGGGACTACCCTCAAACCAATCTCTCAAAAGCCCTTCGGTAACCTCCAAATGAAACTGCAGGGCATAGGCATTGCCGTACCTGAATGCCTGATTTTTACAAAGAGGGGCCTTGAAAAGCAGCTTACCCCCTTCAGGAACCTCAAAAGTGTCTCCATGCCACTGAAAGACCTGCAACTGGCTTGGAAAATCCCAAAACATCTCATCTGCCCTACCATCGGTGGTTATGTGTACCGGGTACCAGCCAATCTCCTCCACCTCGGCTTTTCTCACCTCGGCACCACATGCCCTGGCTATCATCTGGCCCCCCAAACATATTCCCAGCACCGGTTTCCCCTTCTCTATAGCATCTCTCAAAAAGTCAGACTCTTCTTTCAAGAAGGGATACTTTTGGTCTTCGTAAACGTTCATTGGACCGCCCATGGAGACCACCACCGAGTAGCCATCGGCATCTGGCAATCCCTCTCCTTCATAAAGGTTCAACTCTTCCACCTGGCACCCGGCCCTTTCAAAGCCTTCCTTCAACGTTCCTGGGCCTTCAGAGGCAACGTGTTTCAACACCAAAACCTTCGCCATAAATACCCTCAGTCTCCGTAAGCAGCCTCTCTGTGCTGGGTGAGATCAAGTCCTGTAATCTCATCCTCTCTGGTAACCCTCATGCCCACGAAAGAATCAACAACCTTGTAGAGAACAATGGTCAGAGCTACAGAATAGGCAAAAGTGGCCACAATACCCACTATTTGAGCAAACAGAAGGTGTAATCCTCCAAATAGCAGTCCATTTGCACTACCAGCATTCACCGCCTTTGTGGCAAAGATCCCTACGCAGAGGGTCCCCAGAGCCCCGCCTATGCCGTGTACCCCAAAAACGTCAAGGGAATCGTCGTATCCAAACTTCTGCTTCACCACAGCCACCATGAAATAGCATACGATGCCCGCCGAGACGCCAATAACCATGGCAGATAAAGGGCTTACGAAGCCAGCAGCAGGGGTGATGGTGGCCAAACCGGCCACAACCCCTGTGGCTGTACCCAAACTAGTAGGGGCTTTGTTTATCACCCACTCAATAAGAGCCCAGGTAAGGCCCGCAGCAGCAGCCGAGGTGTTGGTGGCGACAAAAGCGCTGGTGGCAACACCATTGGCCGCCAAAGCACTGCCCGCGTTAAAACCGAACCAACCAAACCAAAGCAGGGTTAAGCCCAAATAAGTCATGGGCAGATTGTGGGGAATAAAGGGCTGTTTTGGGTACCCCTCTCTTTTCCCCATCAGCACACAAAGCACCAAAGCCGCTGCCCCAGCGCTAAGGTGCACAACCAATCCACCGGCGAAGTCCTGAGTGCCCAGAGCATGCAACCAACCACCCTGCCCCCAAATCCAGTGAGCCAACGGATCGTAAACAAAGATCGCCCACAATAGAGAGAAGATAAAAAAGCCCGAAAACTTTATCCTCTCCGCAAAAGCGCCAATTATTAAGGCAGGAGTGATGGCAGCAAACATACACTGAAAGATCATGAAGGCCTGATGTGGAATGGTAGAGGAATATGCGGGATAAGGTTTAACCCCAACAGAGTGGAGCCCAAGCCATTGCAACCCTCCTATAATCCCCCCTCCTATATCCGGGCCAAAAGAGAGAGAATAGCCGAAGAGTATCCACTGAAGGCTCAATGCACAGGCCAAGATCAGACATTGCATGATGATGGATAGCACGTTCTTCGCCCTCACCAATCCACCGTAGAACAGAGCTAACCCCAGGGTCATTAGCATCACCAGGGCAGCAGAGAAGAGAACGAACACAGTATCTCCTGGGTTGATCATAATACTACTCCTCCTTTCTCAACGATTATTAAAGCCTTTGTTTTTATTGGCATTAAGTGAATTAGCCTAAAATCAAAAGGCTTGACCTTTCTTTTCGCTGCTTAATTCAGCAACTATCGTGCCACCATACGGAGGTCTACGCCTAACCGTCTGTAAAATAGGGGATTAACTGAGATGACCCCTTATTAATCCCACCTTTTTAGCCAACCATCTCCTACATTCTGGTAGTTTGACCACCAAATCCTCCACGACGTGGTAGGATAAAACCAATGGCTGGCTAAATGGATAAAGATCATTAAATCTTGTATCCCTCTTCTCCGTGAAGCTCCAAATCCAGACCAACCTGCTCCACATCAGACTCAACCCTCAGACCCATAACTGCATCAAGCACCTTAAGTATCACAAAGGTGAGCACAAAAGCGTAAACCACGCTAACCCCTGATGCCAGAAGCTGCTTGCCAAATTGAGAAGCAGAGCCCGTGAAGAGCCCCTTTGCTCCCACAGTAGCGACCAATCCTGTGGCTAAGGCGCCCCATAGCCCCCCAATGCCGTGTACTCCAAAGGCGTCTAAGGAATCATCGTAACCAAGCTTAAACTTGGCAATTACCGCTCCAAAGCATATCACCGACACAGTCATGCCAATAAAGAGGGCCCCTGGCAGGGTTACGAATCCAGCAGCGGGGGTGATTGCAACCAGACCGGCTACGAGGCCTGAGCAAAAACCAATGGCGCTGGCCTTACCGTGGTGAAGGTATTCAAGCATTATCCAGACCACTGCCGCGGCCGCCGCTGCAACGTGGGTGTTCACAAAAGCAAGGGCAGAGAGCTTTCCCGCAGTAAGGGCGCTTCCAGCGTTGAAACCAAACCATCCAAACCATAAAAGTCCAGCTCCTATGGCGGTTAAGACCACACTGTTGGGCATTATGGGCTCTCTAAGAAAGCTCCTTCTTCTTCCCAACACCAGTGCAGCGGCCAAGGCCGACATCCCTGCGCTTATGTGAACAACCGTTCCACCAGCAAAATCCAAGGCTCCCAGCTGAGCCAACCAGCCTCCGTTACCCCATACCCAGTGACATATGGGATCGTAAACCAAGGTTGACCAGAGCAGCACAAAAACCACATAGGTAGAGAACTTCATCCTCTCAACTATGGCCCCAGAGACAAGGGCAGGGGTGATTATGGCAAACATCATCTGAAAGGCCATAAATGCCAAATGGGGCACCGTGGGAGCGTAAATAGAGCTGGGCTCCATGCCCACCCCTTTCAGAAAAGCGTAGTTCAGTCCTCCAATAATGTGGTGAATGTCTCCTCCAAAAGAGAGAGAATATCCTATGATCACCCACTGGAGGGTTATAACTCCAAGGGTTACTAAACTCATCATTAAGGTGTTTAGAACGTTCCTGCTTCTAACCATACCGCCGTAGAAGAAGGCCAACCCTGGAGTCATAAGCATCACCAGGGCAGTTGAAACAAGCAGCCATGTGGTATCTGCGCCATTAACCATGATCCTCTCCTTTCATACCTTTTGGTAGGGTTATTTTTGGGGCTCCACCTAAACGATATCTTCTCCCCGCTCTCCCGTGCGAATACGTATAGAGTCCACCACCTCGGTGATAAAAATCTTGCCATCCCCTATCTTCCCTGTGCGTGCAGCCTTGCACAGGCAATCTACAACTTCTGAAACCTGATCTTCGGGAACCACCACATCAACCTTCACCTTGGGTAGAAAGTCCACTACATACTCGGCACCCCTATAGAACTCGCTATGTCCTTTCTGCCTTCCAAATCCCTTGACCTCGGTCACTGTCATTCCCTGTACCCCGATCTCCTTCAAAGCGTCCTTAACCTCGTCCACCTTAAAGGGTTTAATTATGGCCTCTACCTTCTTCATAAATCCACTCCTTTCTACTTATCAGTATTATATTTTGAAAATTATACCTTTACGACCTAATAAATACGAATTTGAACTTTAAAGTTCACCTTATAACCAATTTCCACTCTACTGAAAGAGCAACAAGCGTGCCATTTCCCAACAACACGCCCCAAGGATTTTTACTGGATGGGCTTCACACTTAGATATCAGACGCTTATCCTTACCAATAAACCAAAAGAACCCATCAGCAGAAAGAAGGTCAAAATCAACTTTTCTACGTTTAGGTGGGATAAGCCTAAATATCCCTCAAAATGGTTTACTCTATTTGGGTTGTTCCCGAGTCTGTTAGGCTAAAAAGACCACTTAAGGCATCAACGGCGGCTTCTAAACCTCTTTGGATCTATACCGTACTTCTTCACCCTTATTCCCATCATCCTCTCGGTTATTCCTAAGGACTTGGCAGCCTTAGACATATTACCCCTTGCCAGCTTCAACGCCTCAACGAGAAGCTCCCGTTCCACCCCCTCCAAGGTGCTGGTAAGTGTTCCTTTGGGTTTGGTCCCGCTGGCCTCTGCAGTCTGAAGGGTAGGAGGAAGGTGGTGTCCGTGAATCACATCGTCCTGGCTCAATATGACGGCACGTTCTATACAGTTCTCAAGCTCCCTCACATTGCCAGGCCAGTGGTAGCTCATGAGCATATCTATAGCCGGCGTAGAGATGCGTTTTATGCTCTTGTGGTGTATTTTGCTGTACTTTTCTACAAAAAAGTCGGCAAGCAAAGGTATGTCGGTGCGTCTTTGTCGTAAAGGAGGCAGGTGTATAGGAAACACATTCAGTCTGTAGTAGAGATCCTCGCGAAAATCGCCCTTCTCAATGAGCTCTTCAAGGTTTCTGTTGGTGGCTGCAATAACCCTAACATCCACTTTTATGGTTTCAATCCCGCCTACCCTCTCAAACTCCCTCTCCTGCAAGACCCTTAGAAGTTTTATCTGCATAGCAGGAGAGATGTCCCCTATCTCATCCAGAAATATGGTTCCCCCTTGGGCAAGCTCAAATCGTCCCTTTCTTGTGGATATTGCGCCGGTAAAAGCCCCCTTCTCATGGCCAAAGAGCTCACTCTCTATCACCGTCTCTGGAAGAGCGGCACAGCTCACCTTCACAAAGGGCTTTGCAGCGCGAAGGCTGTTGTAGTGAATGGCCTGGGCAACAAGCTCTTTTCCTGTGCCACTTTCGCCCCTTATGAGGACAGTGGTGTTGGTCTTGGCAACCTTGGCAATAAGATCGTACACCTCCCGCATGGCCTTGGAATTGCCGATCATGTTTGCGGGATGAAACCTGTCTTTCAGGGCCTCTTGGAGCCTTATGTTCTCTTCCAGCAGTCTCTGCTTGTCCTCTTGAACGGTTTGGCGCAGCTTAACCGCCTGGGCAATCATGGCAGCGATAATAGAGAGGAGACGAATATCCTCTTCAAAAGAGATGTTCTCATCAAAGAGTCTATCAACGCTCAAGGCCCCTATCACCTCGTTGCCTATCTTGATAGGAACGCAGATGAAAGAGATCTCCTCTTTCTTTAGGTTCTTACGTGCGCCGGTTCTATCCAAAAAGAGGGGCTCTTCAGAGATATGAGGAACTATAGCGGGCTGTCCCGTCTCAACCACCTTACCTGTTATGCCTTCACCCAGACGATACTTGCCCCGCTTCTGCTGATTGGCAGACAGACCATAAGCCGCCTCAATAAAGATCTCACCGGTATTACGGTTTAACAAGGTAAGGGTACCTCTTAGCATCCCCATATGCTCAGCCATGGACTCAAGCACAGGGTTCACGATCTCCCTGATATCCAAGCTGCGCTCTAATGCCTGGCTGATCTCAAAAAGAAGAAGCAGCTCCTTTACCTCTCTCTTTACCTTAGGCCTGCCGTTGTTCGCCAAAACGTTCACCCTCTTTCGGTCTTCAACAATAATGTACTATTTTAAATCAAAACCCACATTTAAGAACAAGATCAAATATACAAAAACCTGTCCCCTGCCAACATCCCTTATCTCAAAGATCTATTAGAGATTAATCGGGAATAAGCGGTATTATCTTATCGCTTTTACCCTTATGGCCTGCAGACTCACCATCGGTAGATGATCTACCCCTTGCCTTCCTTTCAGAAGACGCAGGGGTGGTGGGACGAGAGACAAGGCCCACCATCTTATTGTACGACTCAGCCAAAGGCTGAGCAGGGGTGAGATAGGTGAGCACCCCAAACTCGTTAATAACAAAAACACTGTCTAATGGGGCCAAAGGACACCACTGTTTGAACTCAACCTTTGGCCCCCTCTCAACGATCTGAAGCACATAAGAAAGGTAAAGGGTAGAAGGAGAGACGGTGTCCCTCCTAATCATGGCCATCACCCACTCACCTGACATGAGTTTGACCAGAAAAGGACCCTCTTCTCCTTTGCTCACCAATCCCTCCCCTTCTTCACAGAATCACCCTTTCATGGAACTCTCCGTACACCTCTCTCAAGGCTCCTGAGATCTCACCCAAAGTGGCATACACCCTTGCAGCCTCAAGGATTGGAATCATAAGGTTATCTTTACCGGTAGCGGCCTTCTTGAGCCTCTCAAGGGCTGTATTAACCGCCTGGTTGTCCCTCTTCTCTCTCAACCTCTTCACTCTTTCCCGCTGGGCCTTCTCCACCGACTCGTCAATCTTCAAGATCTCTGCCGGTTCCTCTTCCTCAATCTCAAAGGCGTTAACCCCAACAACTATCTGCTCTTTTTTGTCCACAGCCAGTTGATAGGCATAAGAGGCATCCTGGATCTCTTTCTGTATGTACCCCTCTTCAATGGCCCTAAGCACACCACCCATCTCGTAGATCTTGTTGATATACTCCTCTGCTTTGGCCTCAATCTCGTTTGTCAGCGCCTCAATAGCGTAAGAGCCAGCAAAGGGGTCTATGGTGTCGCATACTCCCGACTCGTAGGCGATGATCTGCTGGGTTCTAAGGGCGATTCTGGCAGACTTTTCAGTGGGCAGGGCAAGGGCCTCGTCCAAGGCGTTGGTGTGAAGAGACTGGGTACCTCCCAGAACCGCTGCCAGGGCCTGAATAGTTACCCTAACAATGTTGTTGTCAGGTTGCTGTGCAGTGAGTGTGCACCCTGCGGTCTGGGTGTGGAAGCGCAGCCTCTGGGACTTATCGTTGCCGCCGAATCTCTCCTTAATGAACTTGGCCCACAGCCGCCTTGCAGCCCTGAACTTGGCGATCTCCTCCAAGAAGTTGTTGTGGCAGTTGAAGAAGAAGGAGAGCCTTGGGGCAAAGTCGTCTATCTTTAACCCCGCCTCTATTGCCGCCTCCACATAGGCGAGGCCGTCGGCAAGGGTGAAAGCAACCTCTTGCACCGCGGTAGAGCCCGCTTCGCGAATATGGTAGCCAGAGATGGAGATAGGATTCCACTTGGGTACGTGGTCTTTGCAGAAGGCGAAGATGTCTGTGATGATGCGCATTGAAGGCTCAGGGGGAAAGATGTAGGTGCCCCTTGCCACATACTCTTTAAGTATGTCGTTCTGAATGGTGCCCCTCAGTTTTTTAGACTCAACCCCCTGTTTCTCTGCAACCACTATGTAGTAAGCCAGAAGTATAGAAGCCGTGGCGTTTATGGTCATTGAGGTAGAGACCTTGTCCAAGGGGATCTTGTTGAAGAGGATCTCCATATCCTCAAGAGAGTCTATGGCAACCCCCACCTTCCCCACCTCTCCCAAGGCCATGGGATGGTCAGAGTCGTAGCCCATCTGGGTGGGGAGATCAAAGGCAACAGAAAGCCCCGTCTGTCCCTGTTCCAGAAGATACCGGTACCGGCGGTTGGACTCTTCCGCCGTGGCAAATCCGGCGTACTGGCGCATGGTCCAGAACCTTCCCCTGTACATGGTAGGCTGAACGCCCCTGGTGAAGGGATAGGCTCCAGGCAGGCCAAGTTCCCTCTCTTCGTCAAAGTCCGGCATGTCCGCTGGAGTATAAACCCGTTTTATCTCAATGTTTGAGAAGGTCTTAAACTCCGGTTTTCGTTCCGGCGCCTTCTGAAGCATAGGTGCCAGAACCTTCTCTTCCCACTCCCCCCTTCTTCTCTCGCTATCCCTTATGGCCTCGTCTCTAAAGAGTTTCACCTTTATACACCTCTCTTCCCAGGGGTTTACTATTCAGACTCTGTATCAATAATAACCAAAATGGCTCCGCTCTCTACCACATCTCCCTCGCTAACCTTAACCTCTTTCACCACTCCTTTATCAGGAGCCTTAAATTCGTTCTCCATCTTCATAGCCTCTAACACCACAACAGGCTCTCCAGCCTCAACGGCATCTCCCTCTTTTACAAAGACCTTGACGACCTTACCGGGCATGGCAGTGGTGATCTCTCCAGAAGCGGCACCTGCTCCTTCGCCGAGAATCTCCATCATCTTCTTGCGCATCTCGTCAATAACCTCAATGTCAAAGTGCTCGTCGCGAATCAGCACCTCGTACTTGCCATCCCCTTTAGAGTCCAGATCCACCTCAAAGCTCTCTCCATCGCGGATCACCGAGAAAGAGCAACATCCCTTTCTACGCACATCCAGGTTGAGAGATCTCTCACCATCTATGGTCACCTCAAAGAGGCCCTCTCCAACCTCCTTCACCTCTACGGTGTGCTCATCTCCATTAACAGTGGCAATGTAGGCCATTGTTTAAGCTCCTTTCCTCATCCTCTCATCATCTGAAGCCGTCTGGTGTAAAGCTTCCACATGTTGCACTCGCCAGTAGAAGGGGCTCCTTTCTCTACCCTCGTGCCTTCCGAGGACTCCTCTGCTATGGCTGCCACGGCAATGGCGAGATCCTGGTAACGGTTCTCTCTCCCTTCATCCAGCTTCTTGAAGATAGTGTCAATGAAGGTGGTATCAAACTCTCCAGAGAGGAAGATAGGGTTCTCCATCACTTTTCTGTGGAACGGAAGGGTGGTCTTCACCCCTTTAACCATAAACTCGTCCAAGGCCCTTCTTGCACGTTCCACAGCCTCGGGACGGTCTTTGCCCCAAACAATGAGCTTGGCGATAATAGGATCGTATTCCAAGGGCACCTGCGCCCCCTCAAAGACCCCCAAGTCAACCCTTACACCTGGACCACCAGGAAGCCTCAGGCCTGTGATAGTACCCGGCGAGGGCATGAAGTTGTTGTAAGGATCTTCGGCGTAGATACGGCACTCAATGGCAGCTCCTTTGGGCTGAACATCCTCTTGGGAAATAGAGAGGGGTTCTCCTGCGGCAATGCGGATCATCTCTTTCACTATGTCTATTCCCGTCACCATCTCTGTAACCGGATGCTCCACCTGAAGTCTGGTGTTCACCTCTAAGAAGTAGAAGTTGTTGTTAGCATCCATGAGAAACTCAACTGTACCGGCACTGTAGTAGCCCGCTGCCGCAGCCACCTTAAGGGCAGTCTCACCCATCTTTTTGCGAAGCTCTGGGGTAAGCATCATGGCAGGGGTCTCTTCAATAACCTTCTGGTGACGGCGCTGAATTGAACACTCACGCTCTCCCAAATATACCCCGTTGCCCTGGCGATCTACCAAAATCTGCATCTCAACGTGCCGCGGGTTCTCAATGTACTTCTCAAGGTAGAGGGAGTCGTCAGAAAAGGCAGAACCCGCCTCTGAACGGGCCATGCGCACTGCGCTCTCAATCTCATCTTCGCTGTGCACAAGCCTCATTCCCTTTCCACCGCCTCCTGAGACCGCCTTGAGCATCACAGGAAAGCCTATCTCTTTGGCCTTTGCCACGATCTCTTCGTCAGAGAGTGGCTCAAGGGTACCGGGAATAAGAGGAGCACCGGCCTTCATGGCGGTCTGACGGGCAACGGTCTTACTCCCCATGGCCTCAATGGCCTCTCGGGGAGGACCAATGAAGACTATCCCCTCTTCTTCGCAGCGCTTGGCAAACTGCGAGTTCTCTGCCAAAAATCCGTATCCAGGGTGTATGGCCTGGCAACCCGCTTTCTTTGCCACCTCTATGATCTTCTCTATATTAAGGTAGCTCTCGCTGGCAGGTGAAGGGCCTATGTGGTAGGCCTCTTGGGCCAGACGTACGTGCAAGGAGTCTCTGTCAATGTCAGAATAGACAGCCACCGCTCCTATTCCCATCTCTCTGCATGCCCTGATGATTCTAACCGCTATCTCGCTGCGGTTGGCAATCAGAATCTTTTTGAACAAAGCCATCTCTACACCCCTCCTTACAGTGGAATGTTACCGTGCTTTTTGGGAGGATTGGTGTCTCTCTTGTTCTTCAGAGAATCCAAGGCCTGAATCATCCTCTTGCGCAAGAACCTGGGCTCAATAACCTCGTCAATGTACCCAAGCTCTGCGGCACAGTAGGGGTTTGAGAAGAGCCTACGGTACTCCGCCACAAGCTTCTCCTTCTCTTTCACAGGATCCTCAGCCTCGGCAAGCTGCTTTCTGAATATGATGCTAACCGCACCGTCGGGCCCCATAACTGCAATCTCTGCAGTGGGGAAGGCCAGGTTTATGTCTCCCCTGACGTTCTTGGAACCCAACACGTCAAAGGCACCACCGTAAGCCTTTCTGGTGACCACCGTCACCTTGGGCACAGTGGCCTCGCAGTATGCATAGAGCAGCTTAGCCCCGTGTTTGATGATGCCGCCGTGCTCCTGATCAACCCCGGGCAGGAATCCAGGAACATCCTCAAAGGTGAGGATGGGAATGTTGAAGCAGTCGCAGAATCTCACAAAACGACCGCCTTTGATTGATGCATTGATGTCCAAGCATCCTGCCAGCACCATGGGCTGATTGGCGACAATACCCACCACCTGGCCGTTCATACGGGCAAAACCGGTGATGATGTTCTGGCCAAAGTGGGGCTGAACCTCAAAGAAGTAGTGGTTATCAACCACAGCCTTGATAAGCTCTTTCATGTCGTAGGGCTTGTTGGGATCGTCTGGAATCAGGTAGTTGAGGTCATCGTCAACTCTCTCGGGATCGTCTCCTGTATCCTTGTAAGGAGGATCCTCCATGTTGTTACTGGGAAGGAAGCTCATAAGCTCCCTGATCATAAGCAGGCACTCTTCGTCGTTCTCTGAGGCGAAATGGGCAACACCGCTGGTGGTGTTATGTGCCATGGCTCCGCCAAGGGACTCTTTGTCAATCACCTCGTGGGTGGTCTCTTTGATCACGTCGGGACCGGTGATGAACATGTAGCTTGTGTTCTTCACCATGAAGATAAAGTCAGTCATGGCAGGAGAATAGACCGCTCCCCCTGCACAGGGTCCCATAATGGCAGAGATCTGGGGAACCACTCCCGAGGCCAACACGTTACGTAAAAAGATGTCTGCGTATCCTGCAAGACTGATCACGCCCTCTTGAATACGGGCACCGCCTGAGTCGTTGAGTCCAATAACCGGAGCGCCATTCCGCATGGCAAGATCCATTATCTTGCAGATCTTTTTGGCAAACATCTCAGAAAGAGAACCACCAAAGGCGGTGAAGTCTTGAGAGAAGACATACACAAGCCGCCCATCTATCTTACCGTAACCGGTGACAACGCCGTCACCGGGAATCTTCTGTTTTTCAATACCAAAGTGGTTGCAACGATGCACCACAAACCTGTCCATCTCAACAAAAGAGCCTTTGTCCAAAAGCATATCAATCCTCTCCCTGGCAGTAAGCTTGCCCATCTGGTGCTGCTTCTCAATGCGATCCTTTCCGCCACCAAGCAAAGCTCTCTCGTTGCGCTCTCTCAGCTCTTGAAGTTTCTCTTCGATGCCCATTTCTACCTCCCTAAAAGCGTTTCGGTATCACTGTAATCGGTCTCTCCCCTTAATACACCCCTTCCACACTGTCAATTAAGACACGCTGTTGGTCTTCCACACCACCGCAAACACTCTGCCTTGAACAAAACAGAAGGCCCCTTTCGCACCTAAAAGATCATTACCCAAAGGTACCACATCAAAAATCCCATCTTCGTCGTGTTTAATCATCACATCTTTGAAGCCCACAGAGGCCTTGGCAATGGGATATTGGAACTTAAAGAAGGCCTCTTTGGCTGAAAAGGCAACAGCCAACCATAGGGGAGCCTTATCTCTATCCCACTCATAAAGCTCGTTTTCAGTAAGTATCCGCTGAGCAAGACGAGGACGAACCCTGTTAACTTCCTCCACATCCACCCCAATTGAGGCGCACTCTTTGCTAAAAGCCACGCCGCAAAAGGCAAGCCCTTTGCAGTGCGAGATTGAACCCACAACTCCTCTTGGCCACAGGGGCTCCCCAGAGTCTCCTTTCAGCACAGGAGAGGGAGAAAACCCCAATTTTCTCAAGGTCCTGTGAGCAGCCGCCCTGCCAGAGGCAAACTCTCTCTGTCTCGTTTCAGAGGCTTCCTTAATAGCAGCCGCCTCGGCATCAAAGAGATCCGTGCCTTCAGAGCCAATGGCAAAAGCCCCACAGGGCAAAAGTGAAGAGAAGTAACCCTCAACCTCTTTAAAAGATGATGCGCATAGAACTCTCTTGAAATGCTCTATTTCACAACAGGCATCATAAAGGCCAGCGATTGTGTTCAAAACTCACCCTCTTCTGGTTCTTTTTCGCTTATTCTATCAGTAACAGGCTAAGTGAAGCAAGAGAGCCACTGCATATTACCCTTCTTCAGGGTTTTAAGAGGTCTTTATCTTAAAATTGGGTTATAAATTTGGAGATTCTAGTACCCTACACGATAACTTGGCAGGTTAGCGCATTGAGCAATCCAGATGACCTGAGCAGCATCTTGGGCACCAGCCCAAAGGCAAGTTTCACCTTCAACCAGGCCAAGTGAGCAACTGAAACAGCCGAAAGAGAATTGAGACGGACCCCATAGGCAAGACAGTTTTTGTGTCAGTTTAAGATACACCCAAGTTCTACCAACCACCATTATTATGCCACACACACCAACCACGATTGGGATGTATATGCT
>JALWSI010000167.1 GCA_027080315.1 bacterium
GGAGACCCAAAGGGTAACGCAGTCAATCACCAGCCATTTGTAGTCCCGATAGCCAAGGGATACGTCCAGCTCCTGAGGAGAGAATAGGGGAGATTCTAAAAGATCCCAGTTATCCCCTCGCTCGGCCTGGTGGTTTCTTATTCTTTGCAACATCTCTCTGTCTTTAGCCGCAGCTGTTGCGACAAATAGGCGAGGGGGCACGGCAAAAGAGAGGGCCAATCTGCTTTTGCCTGACCGGACGCCCCCTGTGATGAGAATACTCTGGGGTTCTTCCATCTTTCCTTAAAGGATCACTCTTCTTTTTCGGTTCTAACCTTCTTCTTGGCTATCTTGGTGCATCCGCAAGACTTACAGGTTATGGTGTGATCGTAAGAGTTAGGGTTTTTCTGGGCCACTTCAAAATCTCCCTCTAATACCTCAAAAGTGAAGAAGTAGGTGCGCCCGTTGTCTGCACAGTCCCCTGGCATCACCTCTCCAAACTCGTACCACTCTTTCTCTTTCAAAGAGCCTTTGGCGCCGCACTCCTTGCACTCAATCTCAAAGTAGTCAATGGTCTTCTCCATCTTTGGCTCCTTTCTTGCCGTGGGATATGCTTCAATAATAAGTTTTTGCACGGGCAGGCCGCAATAGAGTAAAGAGATTTGCAGAAAGGGAGAGTAAAAGGGTATAGAGAGGGATGTTCACACGGGGAGCAGAAGCTACCTTGTACAACTGAAGAAGGATAGGGAGGCCAAAAGGATATGCCAGAGGAGAAGCTTGGAATTCTGATACCCGGAATTGGCGGAGCCGTTAGCACCACCTTTGTCGCAGGAGTGGAAAGAGTGCGAAGAGGACTATCGGTACCTGTTGGCTCCCTCACCCAGTTAGGAAGCTTCACAAAGAATAATGAAGAGCTCCCTGTAAGCGAGGCCTTGGGTCTTGCCACTCTTGATTCCCTTGCGTTTGGAGGGTGGGACATCTTTCCAGAGAACCTCCACGAGGCCTCCCTGAAAGCCGGGGTGCTGAAGCAGAGCGACATTGATAAGGTAAAGGACTTTTTAGAAGAGATAACCCCCATGAAGGCGGTTTTCAGTAAAGAGTGGGTGAAGAAACTGGACGGAACCCACGTAAAGGCCCAAAAAGGCCATAGAGCACTAATAGATGCCTTAAAAGAAGATATAGCCACATTCAAAGAGAAGAACAAGGTGGATAGGTGCATAGTGATCTGGTGCGCAAGCACAGAGAGATTCCTGGCACCTTCAAAGGTTCACTCATCTTTAGAAGAGTTTGAGAAGGGACTTGACGAGAATAGTCCCGACATTCCACCAAGCATGCTCTACGCCTACGCCGCTATCACCAGCGGGGTGCCATTTGTGAATGGAGCCCCAAATCTCACCACCGACACTCCCGCCTTCAACCAGCTAACAGAGAAGTATAGAGTTCCCATAGCAGGAAAGGACTTTAAGACCGGCCAGACCCTGATGAAGACCATAATAGCCCCCGGGCTCAGGGCAAGGTTGTTGGGCCTTCAGGGATGGTACTCTACAAACATCCTCGGGAACAGAGACGGCTTGGTGCTGGACGATCCAGGCTCCTTCAAGACCAAAGAGGAGAGCAAGCTATCGGTGCTTGACTCCATACTTGATCCTGACCGGCATCCAGAGCTTTACGGAGACTTTTACCACAAAGTGGTGATCAACTATTACCCCCCAAGAGGCGACAACAAAGAGGGCTGGGACTGCATAGACATCTTCGGCTGGCTGGGATATCCTATGCAGATCAAGGTGAATTTTCTGTGTCGTGACAGCATACTCGCGGCGCCGGTGGTGTTAGATCTGGCCCTCTTCATAGACTTGGCCCATCGTAAAGGCATGGTTGGAATCCAGAAGTGGCTCTCTTTCTACTTCAAGAGTCCCATCCACAACAAGGGAGAACTGCCCGAACACAACCTCTTTATCCAGCTCAACATGCTGGAAGAGAAGATGAGGGAGATGGCATAACCACATAAAGCCACTTGTTAAGACCCTATTCCCATCAATGACCCTTGCTGCGTACCAGTAGAACCCATAGAATGTATTTATTGATCAATCATTTTAAGGAGGATTAGGTAATGAGGAGGGGATTATTGGTTCTGGTGGTTCTGCTGTGGTGTATCCCGAGCTGGGGAGGAGATTACTCCCTCAAGTCTCTTGAGATCAAAGACGATCTTTCGCTCACCATGAAAGAGGTGGACTTTTCGGGCTCAAGGTACAACATCTCTCTTGATCTCTTCTCTGAAGAGACTGATCCTTCAGGGCTCTACTGGAAACTGGGAGAGATAGAGACGGTATTTGAGACAAAAGAGGTTTCAACGGCAAAGGATCTTCCTTATGGCCCCAAAGCCCGCCAAAAACTTGACATCTACTACCCAACGGTAGGTTCTAACAACAGGGTGATTCTCTTTATTCCAGGAGGAGCCTGGAGACAGGGAGACAAGTCATCTTACGACGAAATGGGCACAACCTTTGTAAAATACTATGGATTCACAGTGGCGGTGATAAACTACACCCTTTACGATAGCGCCAGCGGTGAGCCGGTGTATCCAGACAACATTGAGGATGTCTCCTCTGCCTTTGCTTGGGTTAAGAAAAACATCTCAAGATACGGAGGAGATCCCAATAAGGTGTTCCTGTTTGGTCAATCGGCAGGGGCTCACTTGGTCTCACTTTTTGCCACCAACTCAAAGTATCTCCCCGCCGGTTACTCCTTTTCGGACATAGCAGGGGTGGTGGCCATGAGCGGATCCTACGAGATCTCTGATATGGTGAAGTACCCAAACAATCCTCTTGGATTGGACGAGGAAGAGGTCCTGATGTACAAAAAGATAGTGTTTGACGCCTTTGGGACCTACAACAACGAGAGCGTGCTGGACGATGGTTCTCCACAGGAGCACATAACCTCATCGCTTCCTTACTTTCTTGTTCTATTTGCCGAAGACGATATGCCAGGGTTTGCCCAGGAGGCTCTCAACTTCGTTTCTGCAATAAGGGGTGTTTTTCCTAACGAACCCGAAAGGGCAGAGCTGCATTTTATATCACGGGCCGATATCTCTGAAGAAGCGTGGAAAGTGGGAGAGGATATGGCTTCTCAAGAAGAGGTGATGTCAGACTACCCCGGCCACTACGCAGAGGTGGCCACAATAAACCAGAACGAGTACAACGGAAAGGTGACCAGAACAATAGCCGACTTCATCAACAACCACTGAAGAAGAACTGTGCTACGCTTATGACGCAGTGCTTCAGATTGACAAGGAGCTTTTCGGAGCTATAAAGAACCCAGGCTAAAAGGGGATAAGAGAGTTGTTTGAGAACTATTCAGAACGGGCAAGGCATAGCCTTCTCATTGCTAAAGGGGAGGCTGAAAGGCACGGCCATGACAAGATAAACACGGCCCACATCCTTTTGGGAATCCTGAAGGATGGCGAGGGCCTGGCCATGCTTGTGCTCATGCACCTAAACATCAACCCAGGCACCCTGAGACAGGAGATAGAGCGCCGCATACCCTTTGGCAGTAAAGGCTATGTTATGGGCTCTATCCCCTTCGCCCCGGAGGCAAAGAAGGTTCTGGAGTACGCCATGGAAGAGGCCCAGTTCCTGGGGCACGATTTCGTGGGCACAGAGCACATTCTTTTGGGGATACTGAGAGAGAAAACCGGTCTTGGGGGTAAGCTGCTTAGGCGCATGGGTGCAGATGTAAATGCAGCCCGTGAGGCCATAAACCACATAGGGGTGGCGGGCGTAGGGGTAAGCAAGAAGAAGACAGCAAAGAAGGCCTCTCAGAAAACCCCCAGCCTTGATGAGTTTGGAACCGATCTAACCCAACTGGCAAGGGAGGGTAAACTTGATCCCGTGATTGGTAGAGAGAGGGAGATAGAAAGGGTTATCACCATCTTATCAAGAAAGACCAAGAACAATCCCGTGCTATTAGGAGAACCAGGGGTTGGCAAAACAGCCATAGTTGAAGGGCTGGCCCAGGCAATTGTTGCCCAAAAGGTGCCTGTATCTCTGATGGACTACCGCATCATATCCATAGACATGGGAGCAGTTGTTGCAGGCACCAAATACAGGGGACAGTTTGAGAGCCGCATAAAGAACCTTATCAAAGAGGCTACCCAGAACCCCGACATCATTCTATTCATGGACGAGATTCACATGTTGGTGGGGGCCGGAGCAGCAGAAGGTGCCATGGATGCCTCAAACCTTATGAAGCCCGCCCTGGCAAGGGGAGAGCTGAGGTGTATAGGAGCCACCACCCTTGCAGAATACCGCAAATACATTGAGAAAGACGGAGCCCTTGAGAGAAGGTTTCAACCTGTGATGGTGGACCCCCCCTCTGTGGAGTACACGATAGAGATCTTAAGAGGTCTCAAGAGCAGTTACGAGGAGTTTCACAAAGTTGAAGTGTTAGATGAAGCCCTTGAGGCGGCAGCCAAGCTCTCAGATCGTTATCTGAGCAATAAGTTTCTTCCTGACAAGGCCATAGATGTGTTGGACGAGGCCTGTTCCACCGTTAAGATAGACAACTCAAAACTCCCCCCTGATATCCTCAAGAAAGAAGAAGAGTTGAAAATGCTTGAGAAGCAGAGAAAAGAGGCCGTTGAAGGTGAAGACTACGAAGCGGCTGCCCAGGTTAGGGATATGGAAAAGAACCTGAAGGAAACCATAAGCCACATGAAGAAACTTTGGAAAAGCTCTTTAGAGAAAGAGAAACCACAGGTCACTGAAGAACACATAAAGAGGGTGATCACCAACATAACAGGGCTACCCCTTGAACGCTTGCAAGAGGCAGAAGAGAAGAGGTTGGCCTCTTTGGAGAATGAGCTGAACCGGATAGTCATTGGCCAAGGGAAAGCCATCAAGGTGGTGGCAAATGCCATAAGGCGCTCCCGGGTGGGGCTAAGGCCTGTAAACCGTCCCCGTGGGGTCTTTCTCTTTCTGGGGCCCACGGGAGTCGGCAAGACGAGACTGGCAGAGGCCATGGCCCAGGTGCTGTTTGGAGACAGGGATGCCCTGCTTCGCTTTGACATGTCGGAATACCAGGAGAAACACAACACATCCCGTTTTCTGGGTTCTCCCCCAGGATATGTGGGGTACGAGGAAGGAGGACAGCTAACCGAAGCGGTGAGGAAAAGGCCCCATTCGGTTGTCCTGTTTGACGAGATAGAGAAGGCCCACCCTGAGGTTTTTCATGTGATGCTTCAAATATTTGATAGAGGCCGCATAACCGACGGCCAGGGAAGAACCGTGGATATGAGAAACACCTACATCATTATGACCTCAAACGTGGGTGGCAGAGACTTTTTCAAAGGGCTCTCTCTGGGATTTGGAGACGAAGAGAAGAGTAGATCGGACATAGAGAAAGAGGTGATGAGCAAGGTGAAACGTCTCTTTCCACCCGAATTCCTCAACCGCATAGACAATGTGGTGCTCTTCTCGCCCTTGGAAAAAGAAGACATGTTGAAGATATTTGATCTGGAGATGGAAGAGATAGTGAACCTTGCCTTAGAGCAGGGGTTGAAGATTGAGGTTACCGAAGAGGCCAAAGAGCATCTGGTTTCCTTGGGACTCAACAGGCAGATGGGAGCAAGGCCGTTGAAGCGCCTGATTGAAGAAAAGATAGTAGAGCCCATATCTTCAAAGCTTCTTGAGGGAGAGCTTGAAGAGGGTGACTGTGTGGTGGTAGATAGAAGCCAAGAGGGAGAGGGCGTTGTGATTGAGAAAAAGAGGGAAGAGATAGAGGTGCTTTAAAAGAAGAGACAAAGGGGAGGGCAGATGAGAAGAGCAAGCAGAGTAGCAGGCGTTTTTATTGTCCTTTTTCTGTGTGTAGCCCTTCTTCCCATGAAGGTTAGGGGAGAAGAGGCGACTTCCATCCTTGTGAAGGTGATAGATGTTAGAGGCAACAAGCGATTAGACAAGAACACCATCTTGTACAAGCTGAAGACCAGAGTGGGTGATCCCTTTGACGTGATGAAAGTGAGAGAAGACGTAAAGACCTTATACAAGACCGGTTTTTTTGAGACTGTTGATGTTGATGCCGAGCCCTTTGAAGGGGGAGTAAAGTTAACCTACATAGTGAAAGAACGCCCTCTGGTAAGCAAGGTGAAGATAGAGGGCAATAAGAAAGTGAAATCCGACGACCTGCGCAAAGAGATGAAGCCCTTTCCCTTCTCAATCTATAACGAGAATGTTCTACGTGAAAACATAAGAAAGATAGAGCAGCTTTACCAGGCGAAAGGGTATTACGACGTTAAGGTCACTCCCATCACCAAAAGGGTAGGAGACCGTTTAGAGCTAACCTATAAAATAGTGGAAGGGGACAAGGCCCACATTGCCAAGATAGAGTTCGTAGGCAACAAAGAGTTCAGTGATAGAAAGTTAAAAGAGGTTATGCTCTCCAAGGAGCGTACCCTTTTTAACTGGGCCTACACCTTCATATCAAAGTTCTTCGGTAAACCCGCCACTTACTACTACATCCCAGACCTCTTCAGAATGGATCTTATGAAGGTTAGAGAGTTTTACCGCGACCATGGATTCCTGAGGGTGCTTGTTGGAGAGCCTGAGGTAACGGTTAAGAACAAAGACGAGATCTTTATAAAGGTGCCCATAGAGGAAGGGCCAAGGTACAAGGTTGAGATGGTTGACATGGAGATAGGGAAAGATGATCCATTCAACAAAACTCAGCTTATGAAGATTCTGAAGCTAAAACCTGGAGACTGGTACAGTGCCTCTAAGATGAGAAAAGACGTAACGAATTTAACCGATATTTACGGCTCTCGGGGATATGTGAACGCAGACGTTCGTCCTTTAGTGGATGTGGATGATAAGACCCATCTGGTCAATGTGGACTACAGGATAGAGAAGGGAGATCTCTACTACGTTGGTCTTATAGAGGTTAGAGGAAACACCAAGACAAGGGATAAGGTTATAAGAAGGGAACTGGGCATCACTGAAGGTAACGTTATGAACACCTTAGCTCTCAAACGCGCAAAACAGAGGCTAAGCAAGCTGGGCTATTTCTCCCAGGTTGATATAGAAACCAAGCCCACTCCGCAGAAAGACGTGGATGTGACAGTGAACGTAGAAGAAGCTTCTACGGGTTCTTTGGTTCTGGGTGGTGGTTATAGCTCGGTAGAGTCCTTCGGAGGTATGATCTCTATTGGAGAGAAGAACCTTTTTGGAAGAGGACAGAGCTTGGACTTCAGCGGCGAGTTCACCACCAAGAGAATAGAATACGACATCACCTTCTACGATCCTTACTTCCTTGATCATCCCTTCTCTTTGGGACTGAAAACCCACAAACGTACCTACGAATACGATGACTTTGACGAAGACAGCCTCGGCTTCACCCTCACTGTAGGTAAACCTATACGCCTCTTTGGCCAGTACATGATGGCATCTGTGGGATACGAGTTCCTTGACGTTGACATAACAAGCGTTGACAACGACGCTCCTGGCTTCATTCAGGACCAAGAAGGAAAGTCCATATCAAGCGCATTGCTATTCTCCTTCAGCCAAGACACCAGGAACAGCGCAGTGTTGCCAACAAAGGGCTTTAAAAGAAGCCTGTACCTGAAAGTAGCCGGGCTGGGTGGAGACGAGTACTACTACAAGGTGGTTGCCGATGCAGGCTGGTACTTTGACGCAAACAAGTTCATTGATGGATCGGTGTTCCACGTAAGGGGAAGAGTAGGATTCATGAATCCCCTTCCCTTTGGAGGTTCAAGGTCACGGCCCATTTACGAGAGATTCTACGTAGGCGGTGGAGATACGGTTAGAGGGTTTGCAAGCGATGAAGCAGGACCAGAGGAAGACGGAAGCGCTATAGGTGGTACAAAAGAGCTTATATTCAACTTTGAATATCTCTTCCCCATTGTATCAAGCCTCAAGGGAGTGGTCTTCTACGATACGGGAGCAGCCTTTGATAACGGCGATCAGTTCAACTTAAGCGGCATGAGACACGCCATAGGATTTGGGGTGCGTCTGCTGACCCCATTTGGTCCTCTAAAAGTGGATATGGGCTTCAAGCTTGACAAGAAGAAGGATGAGGACCTAAGCAAGGTGAGCTTCTCTGTGGGAACCATGTTCTAACTAAAAAGATAGAGATTGAAAGGAGAAGGTTTGCAATGAGAAGAGTTGTGGTGATGATAGTAGCAGGTCTCGTTTTGGCCCTGCCGACACTGGCAAAGGCTGGAAGCACCAAGGTGGCCGTGGTGGATCTTCAGCAGGTGATAGCAAAGTCTAAACAGGGCAAAGAGGCCATGGCAAAATTGAAGAAGATGTACGAACAGAAGAAGGCTGAAGTGGATAAGAAGAAGGCCGAGATTCAAAGGATGAGAGAAGAACTGGCCAAGAAGTCGTCTCTCTTATCTGAAAAGGCCAAGAAAGCCAAAGAAGACGAGTACAGAGAGGCATTAAGAGATTTACAACACCTCATTGATGACTCTAAGTCCGATCTGAGGTTGAAAGAGAACGAGATGAAGCAGCAATTGCTTAAACAGGCCATAAACGTGGTTCAAAAGATGGCTAAAGAGAAGGGATATGGACTTGTGATAGATATGAGTGGGGGGGTGGTTTACGCAGACAAGTCAATAAACATCAGTGAATCAGTGCTTAAACGGTTTGATAAAGGAGTAAAATAAGGGCATGAATCCCAGATTCACCGTTGCCCAAGTAGCCCAGCTGGTGGGCGGCCGGGTGATTGGCGATTCAGAAAAGGTTCTAACAGGATTTGCCCCTTTAGAGTCCGCTAAAGAGAGTGATCTATCCTTTGCTACAGGGGATCCCTATTTGGGAATGGTGAAGAGCACTAATGCCGGGGCGGTATTAGTGCCTCAGGAGATTGAAGGGGTCTCAACATCTCTTATAGTGGTTGATAATCCCTATGAAGCGGTGGTTGGTCTGCTCTCTCAAGTCTATCCACCCCTCTATGTGAAAGACGAGAGAATCTCTCGTATGGCCCAGGTCTCACCACTTGCCACCATTGAAGAAGGTGTGACCATAGGCCCCTTTGCTGTTATTGAGCCTTATGCGGTGTTGAAAAGAGGATGTGTGGTGATGGCCCATTGCTATGTTGGAGAAGGGACCGAGGTGGGAGAAGATAGCATCCTTCATCCCCAAGTCACTCTCTATAAGGGTGTGAAAATAGGCAAACGCTCTATAATCCACAGCGGAGCCGTAGTAGGCTCCCCAGGATTTGGTTATCTGGAGAAAGATGGAAAGAGAATCCCCATACCACAGGTCGGAGCAGTAGAGATTGGAGACGAGGTAGAGATAGGGGCAAACACCTGCATAGACAGGGGAACCCTTGCAAACACAAAGATAGGTAGAGGAACCAAACTGGATAACCTGATTCAGGTGGGCCACAATGTGATCATAGGCGAAGACTGCGCCTTTGCCGGTCAGGTGGGTATTTCGGGCAGCACGGTGATTGGCAACAAGGTGCTCATGGGTGGGCAGGCTGGAATAGCAGACCATGCCAAAATAGGAAACGGCGTCATGGTAGGAGCCCAGGCAGGGGTCTCTGGAAAGGTGAAGGATGGAGAGATCGTAATAGGATCTCCAGCCATGAGCCACACCGTATGGCGCAGGGCGGCCATGGCCTTTCCAAAACTGCCTGAGCTCCTAAAAAGGGTAAGGCGCTTAGAGAAGCTGGTGAAAGAGGGAGAGAAAGATGAGTGAACGACTCATAACCGAGGTGTTAGAGCTTCTGCCCCATCGGTATCCTTTTTTGATGATAGACAGGATCTTGGAGCTGGAACCGGGCAAAAGGATAGTTGCCTTAAAAAACGTCACCTTCAACGAACCTCACTTCACAGGACACTATCCAGGTTACCCTGTTATGCCCGGAGTTCTGATGATAGAGGCTTTGGCCCAGGCAGGAGGCATAGTTGCATCAGCAGAATTGAGCAAAGAAGAGCTGAAAAGGGCCACTATGCTCTTTGGAGGGGTTGATAAAGCCAGATTCAAAAGAGAGGTTATCCCAGGAGATGCCCTTCTTCTCTCGGGAGAGATTGTGAAAAAAAGAGGCGGTTTCTGGTGGTTCCAAGGAGAGGCCAAAGTCGGCGATGAGCTGGCATGTTCAGCCACCCTTCAAGGATTCATAAGAATAGAGAAGTGACCTTCAACCTAAACTTTAAAAATAGCGATAAATTCCCAGTATTAATCATACCCCTTTTGCTGGTAGTCTTCTTACTCTTTTTATCGTCACCATCTGTTGCCAGTCAGGACCAGGCTCTAAAAGAGATGGCAACCGATATAGCCAAGTCTCTTCCTCAAATAGAGGGAAGGGTGCTGGGCATTCAGGAAGGAAGACTCCTCATAGACAAAGGCTCAAGGGACGGAATAGAAAAAGGTGTAGTGCTAACAGTGTTCCGCCCAGGCAAACCCTACTATCATCCATTCACAGGAGCCCTTCTTGGATATACAGAGGAGATACTGGGAACGGTCCAGGTGGTTGTGGTGAACCCATCCACCTCATGGGCGGTAGAGATCTCGGTAAAGAAGCCCGTTCAGCCCGGAGATAAGGTTAGAATAACCTCTGCAAAGATTCCTCTCTACCTCTTTCCCATTGTGGATAAGTCAGGCGAAGGGTTCAACGTTTATGCCTTTCAGGAAAGGTTTAAGTCCTACCTTGAAGAGACCGGTCGTTTCACCGTGTATGGCGAAAACCACGTTATTATGAGGATAAAAGACGCGTCTGAGCTGGGTCTTTGGGGAGCTTTTGAGTCAATGGTGGGAAAGACCAAAGGTCTTGCCTTGATCGGCTCAATAGACGCCAAAAATGGGAAATACCTTTTTGAGGGAGAGCTACTATCCTTAGAGACAGGTAGAAGAATAAAGAGGGTAAGCATGGCTCTGGGAAGCGCAGGGTGGCAGCCTCAAATAGAGAGAGACCTCATATTCGCCTCGCCAGCACTTCCAATAAAATCCTATGGAATGGCTATGGGTGATGTCACAGGAGACGGGAGCCAGGAGATAGTTATGGCCACAAAATCCTACCTTGGCATCTACAACATGAATATAAAAACCAAAAGGCTCACAGAGATCTCAAAGCGACCTATATCCCCAGTATCAGTACTATTATCCCTTGATGTGGCAGACATAGATGGAGACGGCAGGGCAGAGATAGCTTACTCCTCAAGCGATGTTCACACCTTCACAGTAAAAGGTCAGATATTCAAGGTTAGCCCTCAGGGTAAGTGGAAAAAGATATACTCCACTGACAATCTTCTTAGGATATTCAGGGTAGGCGGAAAGGGCCTCCTGGTTGAGCAAGGTGTGGGAAGCTCCAATCCATACGTGTTCAGCCCAAAGGTGAAGCTGTGGAAAGGGAGAGAGCTGTACTCCTTAGATTTCTTAAAAGACCACGGACTCATCATTGGTACCCAGGTAGTGAAGCTTCCTGGAATGAAAGGTCTCCAGGTGCTGTGGAACAGTGAGGGAAGGGTGATGCTCTACGACCTGGAGAAAGGCACAAGTATATGGGATCTACCTGGAATCCATGGCAACTGGGGAAGAGGATTCTTCTATGCAAGCCCTCCAGGAAAAGGATACTACGAAGACGTGGACACCATAGAGGACAAAGATTACGAACGGTACAAAGAGTACACTGTGGTGGTTTCCGGAAGATCCCTAATCATTCCCTCAAAGGAGGAATGGTCACTGGCGGTCTTCAAAAACAATCCTGCAGACTGGATCATAAATCTGGGATCTTTCACCAAGGGAGAGGTTGAGATTTTAAAGTGGAAAGACGGCTACTTTGATTCTACCGGCTGGAAGAGGCAATTTGACGGAGGAGTGGTTGATCTGTCGTCAGGTACCATAGAGACAGAAAAGGGCAAAGAACCTGTGTTGGTTGTGCTAACAACAAAGAAGAGTCTATCCCGAAGACTCAAAAAGAAGGACGTGTTCTACTCAAGGGTGTTCATCTACAGGTTGCCTTGATTTTTGAAAATAGGTATAGACACCAAGTCCCTTCATGGGTAGAAGGCTACCCGATTGCTTGAATGGATCCTCGCCGCAGGGAGAGCCTGTGGCTTAATAGCCGAGAGGAGGTAAGCGGATGAGATGTTATGAGACAGTTGCCATCTTCACGCCTGAGCTCGAACCGCCTCAGGTGGAAGAAGAGGTGAAGGTCCTCACCGGTTTCATATCGGAGAACGGTGGGGTGGTCACCAAAATTGAGAATTGGGGCAAAAAACGCTTTGCCTACGAGATTGAGAAGAAGAAGGAAGGCACCTATGTGCTCCTCAGATACAGGGGAGACGGAGAGCTTGTTTCTGCCATAGACAGAGCCTGTAAGCTCAGCCATACAGTGCTTAGGCAGCTTACCGTTGTAAGAGACGAAGAGGAGTGTGCAGAGGTTGAGGTGCCTTCACAACCAGAATCTGATGAGGCCCCCTCTGAAGAGAAGGTTGACAGTGAAGAGGCAAAAGGTACTGAGGAGGAATAGTATAGGTGGCTCTTAACTACAACAAGGTGATCATAGCAGGAAACCTCACCAAAGATCCCGAGCTCCGCTATCTCCCCAGTGGCACAGCTGTTGCAAACATGAGGCTTGCCACAACCAGAAGGTACAGAGGAAAGACCGGAGATATGGTGGATGAGGTCTGCTTTGTTGATGTCCAGGTCTTTGGGCGTCAGGCCGAGACCTCAGGAGAGTATCTGAGGAGAGGAAGTAATATTCTGGTTGAGGGAAGGCTGAGGCTCAACGAGTGGGAGACGGATCAGGGCAAGAGATCAAAGGTGGTGGTTGTAGGAGAGAGGATACAGTTCATCTCTCCGAAAGAGGATACAGGCTCACCAGCAGGTCCTGCCAAGGAGACGGTGGAGGAACCTGTTGAGTACAAAACCCCAGACGTGAGCGATGTGAAACTTGAACCGGAAGAGGACGATTTTCCATTTTAGATCATAAGTGAAAGAGGGAGATTTTAATATGAGAGCAAGGAGAAAACGCCGTTTCTTTAGAAAGAAGGTCTGCCGTTTCTGCGCAGATAAGATTAAAGAGGTTGACTACAAAGACGTGAAGAGACTGAGAGGATACCTGACTGAGAGGGGTAAGATAGTTCCAGCAAGGGTTACAGGAACCTGTGCCAAGCACCAGCGCCAGCTGTCAAGGGCCGTTAAGAGAGCGCGGTTTCTTGGCCTTCTACCTTACACAATAACCCGTTAAGGAAATATCCATGATTGCAGCAGGCGATATCCGTCCCAACATGAAGGTGGAGCTGGACGGCGACCCTTATCTGGTTGTGAACGCCGACCATGTGAAGCCTGGAAAGGGCCAGGCTTTTTCTCGGTTCAGGCTCAAAAATCTCCGCACAGGGGCCGTGATTGAGAAGACCTACAAAGTAGGCGAAAAACTCAAAAAAGCAGACTTTGTGGTCAGGAAAATGCAGTATCTCTACAGCCAAGACGATAACGCCGTCTTCATGGACCTAGAGACCTACGACCAGATTGAGGTTCCCTTCTCGGTTATTGAGAACGAGAGGTACTTTCTGCAGGAGAACCTTGAGGTTAAGGTGCTGCTCTTCAAGGGTAGCCCTGTGGGTGTGGATCTCCCCGCTGCTGTGGAGCTCATAGTGGTTGAGACCGAGCCGGGTGTGAAGGGAGACACCGCCTCAGGTGGAACAAAGCCTGCAAAGCTGGAGACAGGAGCCGTGGTTCAGGTGCCTTTCTTCATAAACGAGGGAGACAAGGTCAAGGTGGACACAAGAAAAGGCGAGTACCTTGAGAGAGTGAAGTGATGGAGCTTGCCGATGTTTTAACCCTTCTGGAGAGGCTTGCCGAGATAGGCGAGAAGAACGATGTGGAGCTTAAATACGACGGCCTCTCAATAAAGATACGCCGCCCCTGCCCCAGCGCAGGAGCGGCACCTGCAATAATTCAGGGGTACCCCCAAACAGCGGTAGGGGCTCCTTCACCACATCCTGTAGCTGCTGAGCCCAAAGAGGAAGAGTCAGAGTTCCCTCCTGGAATGGAGGTGGTGAAGTCTCCCATAGTGGGCACCTTCTACAGGGCTCCCTCACCAGAATCTCCACCCTACGTAGAGGTGGGAAGCCATGTGAAGAAGGGAGACACCCTCTGCATCATTGAGGCCATGAAGATAATGAACGAGATAGAGGCCGATACAGAGGGTAAAGTGGTTAAGATTCTGGTGGAGAACGGCCAACCTGTAGAGTTTGGCCAACCCCTCTTCCTAATTGACCCCAATGGTTGATTAAGCCCTTAAAGATCATGTTCAAAAGGATTCTGGTAGCAAACCGGGGAGAGATCGCCCTGAGAATCATCAGGGCCTGCCACGAGCTGGGAATAGAGGCTGTGCTTGTACACTCCGAGGCAGATAGCAACAGTCTGCCCGTTGCCATGGCAGACCATGCAGTTTGCATTGGCCCCCCAGACACCACAAGAAGCTACCTCAATGTTCAAGCCATAATAAGCGCAGCCGAGATCGCAAAGGTTGACGCTATTCATCCGGGCTACGGTTTTTTGGCAGAAAACGCTCAGTTTGCAGAGATATGCGAAGCCTGTGGCTTCAGGTTCATAGGTCCTGCACCTAAGGTTATCACTATGCTTGGCGACAAGGCCCAGGCCAGGAAATTTGTAGATGAGCTGGGCGTTCCTGTGATTCCAGGAAGTAGGGGAGAGGTGGAGAGTGAAGAAGAGGCCCTTGAGATCGCCCAACGCATAGGATTCCCCGTAATAATAAAGGCTTCTGCAGGTGGCGGGGGAAGGGGTATGCGCATTGCCAAAAACCAGGAGGAGCTATCCCGCCTTTACAAGACCGCCCGCACAGAGGCAGAGGCGGCTTTTGGTGAACCTACGGTCTATTTAGAGAGATACATAAAACCCTCCCGGCATATTGAGGTTCAGGTGCTTGGCCGAGAAGGAGGAGAGGTTCTCTGTTTGGGAGAGAGAGAGTGCTCTCTTCAAAGAAGACACCAGAAGGTGATGGAAGAATCCCCTGCTCTCATTTCTGAGGAGAGACGCCATAAACTCTACGAGGATGCCATCACCATCACAAGAGAAGTCGGATACACCAGCGCGGGAACCGTTGAGTTTCTCCTTGATGAAGATGAGAACCACTACTTCATTGAGATGAACACCAGAATTCAGGTGGAACATCCTGTGACCGAGATGGTGACCGGGGTTGATCTGTTGAAAGAGCAGATTCTTATTGCGGCAGGAGAGCCCTTCTCTCACCGTCAGGAGGAGATTGTCCCCAAAGGGTGGGCAATAGAGTTCAGAATAAACGCAGAAAACCCTCATACCTTCACCCCTTCACCAGGAGAGATAACCACATGGATCACTCCAGGAGGGCCCGGCGTAAGGGTGGACACCGCTGTGTATCAAGGCTATTCGGTGCCTCCTTTTTACGATTCTCTGGTAGCCAAGCTGATAGTATGGGGAAAGGATCGCAAAGAGGCTATCAAGAGAGGAAAGAGAGCCCTAAAAGAGTTCGTAGTTGAAGGCATAGAGACCACCATTCCTCTACACCTGGCAATTCTGGAATCTGAGGAGTTTGTATCGGGCAAGTGCCATACGAGCTGGCTTGACAGCTTCACCTTCATATGATCCCATAACAGCCTGAAAAAGAGACCATTACCAGCTTCAGGGGAGGGTGCGTGGTAAAAAGGCTTGATACCGCTCTTGAAAGGTTGATTAGGGAGAAAGAAGAGAATCATCCAGAAGACCATAGGGTTCTTAAAATCCTCCATCTCTACATAGATCACTCTCCTTGTTGGGACTCACTCCGGTGTAAAGATGGCAGATACATATACGTGTCTCCTGCTGTGAAGCTGGTTACTGGATACGAGCCTGATGAGTTCTATGAAAACCCTAAAATAGACTCTAAGATAATCCATCCCGATTTTCTTAGGCTGTGGGAGAACCATCAGCACCGACAAACCAGCAAGGAAGAAAAGGTCTTTTTAGAGTTCAAGATCATCACCAAAGAGGGAGAAGAGCGCTGGATCAATCACTTTTGTGAGAGAATAAGGGATGTAAACTCGGAAATAGACCTTATCAGAAGCTCTAACATAGACATAAGCCGCATAAAGATGCGAGAGATGCTCATAAAAGAGAAGTCTAACACCGATCCCCTCACTGGTCTATTCAACCGCCGTTTTCTAACAGACTACGCTCCAAAAGAGATGTGGATAATTAGCAAATGGGGATACAACTTCGTGGCAATAGGAGACATAGACGACTTCAAGAAGATAAACGA
>JALWSI010000168.1 GCA_027080315.1 bacterium
CCATAATTTAGGTCTATGTAATCTAAAATAGCCGTATGGATCGCTCCCTTGATAGAGCTACCCGGCACGATTAACCCCAAGGTTAGTGGGTTTTTGAGAGCAGGATCGAGAAGCATGCGGTTTTCCGGTTTTTTGCCAAGCACTACGCTCTTGTAGGTTTTAAAAATCCCCCTGTCTTTTACAGGAGCAGCCACCAATGCATAAGGCTCTGGGTCCTCTATGCGCTCATACAGAAACTTTCGCAGGTCAGCAAAGTTGTGGCTGGCGAAATACGCCGTCACATCCGCCAACGGCTGGCTTTCAAGCCAAAGTGCAATATCTATGAAGTAGAGAAACAGCTCACCATTACTCTTCTCTTTAATAACATACCCAAAAGGGTCAAGGTCTTGACCAGAGCCGATATGGACAGGGCTCAAAACCTCTAATTTAACCGGAATATAATCTTTAGAGTTCATTACACCTCCCAGCAAAACGGAACCATAAGGGGAAGGGTGCATTGGATGATGTCTTTATTGCTGTGGATGTTTCTCAAGACGCAGGTGCCCAGGTCAATCTCGCGCTTTTTGAAAACAGCCCCCTCTTTGAAAGCGAGGAACGGTTTTTTGAAAGGATTGGTTTCTCCAAACCCATTCCAGACCTTGCCGTATTTGGTCATGAGGGCGTAGGTACCGTCCCATGCCCTCATCTCCGTCGTGGAAAAGACGGATAGGTTTAACAGGTAGTTCCCCTCTGGATTCTCTATGTCATACGGATCAAAGTTCGTGTCCCGGACAATTTCAAACATCCCTCTCCCCACGGAACGATCCCGTCCGTATCCTTCTTTTTCCATCTGTTCCATCAGACTTTCAAAGGTTTCCAGGAAATCGGGACGGACCTTGGCATACAGGTCAAACCTGAAGGCGTCATCAAAGAAGGTTTCTGCGGTAAAGAATAGGCCCCCCTCCTCCGCCACACGCCCCGTCGTTCGGTCAATCACGTTGTGCGGGGTTTCAGTCTTTTTACCTGAATGGGCATCCTGCCTGTCTGCAAGTTCCAGGAAAAGGGACTCGAGGTCAAAACCATCCTTCAGCTTTTTCCACGTCTCTATGGGAATATAGGAGTTTTTCTTGAATTTCTTTAGCTTTTTCAGGACGTTGAAAAGCGCCGTTTTGCTGTAAACCTTCTCTCCAAAAAGCTTCGGATCCTTCTGAAGGCGCTCACGGAGAGATTTTCTCCCGAACCAAGGTACAGCCGGAAAGGGCAAGAGCCCCTCAGGAAAGGCGGAACTTAGTATAAAAGGCGGGTTTCCCTCAACAAACTGGGCTATGAGATTTTCAAGTGCATCTTCACCCTCCAGTTCCCCGGCGAAACAGAGCAGGTGCCCCGCGAGTGTATCACTTTGTAAAGCAGAGCCCAAAGGGGATGTGGGTATGAGCTTGTATCTTAAAAACTTCATCATTGGTTAAAGATATTATCAGGGATATCCCACGGCTCTCCATCCAGCGTGACGTCCTCAAACTTTACCTGACCCGATCCCCGAGAACTTTGACCACCTAAAGCATCAAGCTCAATGAGCCGCATTCCTTTTTGGAGATAAGTAAGGAAGTCCTCCTTATCCCCCTCAAAAACCTTAAAAGAAAAGCTGAACTCAAACTCTACCCCCGCAGGCACCCTCTCAAGGGGGCGAGGATGCTCAGCCGTTCCAGTAATGCGATTTATGGTATTCTCATATTTCTCCTCCATAGGAAGATCTCCACTATCAAATTTTTCCTTCCAAGTCTCTGTCATATAAGCATCTCTCACCACAAGGCGCGTGGGACCAAGGTTCTCCGCTCTATTATCTCCAGCTGCTCCAAAAATGGTGCACACAGGGCAACCTATTTGTCCGCAAGAACAAGGTTTGCCATTACTCACTTTCTCTGGGAAGTAAGCCAGCTCAATGAGAGAACGCATCTTACCTTTGATGGACGAGCCGGGTATATAGGGCTCACCCGTGACGGGATGTTTTACAATAGGTTGATCAAGGCCACCTATCTCAATGGTGTCTTTTGAAGCCCCAATATGAAGCCCAGTTAGTAACCTTATCGTTCCTTTTATGGTTCTAATCTTCTCCAATCTCATGGTGTCTCTCCTTATCAGTTATTCTTCATCCCCAATCCGTAACAGAACCCCACCACAGCCTCGAAAAGGAGAATGAACGCATCAAAATCCCTCTCCTCATTTATGGCATCAATGTGTTCCCACAAAAAATCTTTGAACCGAGTAGGGATTTTTTGATTCTCAGGGTTCGCAGAATAGGCAGCTTTAGACTTTACCATTTTTATTAACGGCAGGGTCTTTTCAAACCCTTTCTTATCCACTTTCACTTTCTTCTCCAATGCCTTGAATTCGTTGTAAAACTTCCGGAGTTGATTAGCAGTAAGTTTCTTCTTTTCCTCTTTCACAAAAAGTCTGGCCCACTTTTCCGCCTCTTTATCCAAGAGGTCTCTCTTTATGTTTCCCTTTTCGTCATAAAAGCGGCTCATAGAACTCCCTCCTTCTACTTTCTGTTACGATACAAGGCGTATGAGGCGGGAAACTCCAGATACGACATCCAGAATTCGTCCCCCGCCATCTCTTCAAAGGTTTTCCTCTCCAGGTGTTCTTGCATGTTCCGTGCTATGTCGTACCTCATGAGAGACTTGTAGAGTCCCGCCCGGAGCTTGCTTTCTTTGTTGCTCACAAAATCCCGGTACATGCGGGCATACCTTAGCAACCTGTTCACAAAACCAATGGGGACCTTATCGTCTCCTGACTCATTGACAAGGTTATCCAACCACTTTCCCTTCTCAAGGAGCTGTGGATAAACGTCCCAGCCAGCGGTCACGCCGAGAAAGGTGAAGGCATTTTTGGCTCCCTTCTCAAAACCTTTGGCTCTGTCCAACTGCTCCTCCACCACCTCTGCGAGGGAACGAACAGGATAGCGGTGTTTGGCAAGAGCGATTCCTGCAGACAGATGAATATCAAGATTACCCCCCACGTATCTCCTGAACTCCGCTGTTAGCTCCTGGGCAAAATCAAGAACATCTACCCATGGCCCAATAAGAAACAGATCATCCCCACCAGCAAAGATCAGATACAGGTCGGGGTATTTCTTTTCTATAAAGCCAACAAGGTAATCTGAGAAAAAGTGGTTAAGCATTCGGCTCAACGACGCCAGACGAGATATAGTTAACGCTGACGGTTCTTTTTTGTCTCTGCCCAAAAGCCCTATGGAAAATATAAGCCCCAGGTTGTCCACATCGGCTTTAAAAGCGGCAAGAAAATCCTTTCCCTCAAAGCCATCTTCACTTTGCCGTTGAGCTTTTTGGGCAATCATGGAAAAGGTTTTTGGCATACCCTCTACGATCTCACCTCCATTTTCCTCCATCAAGGCTTCGTAGAGTTTAGGATCCAACCGCCAGCGATTGATGTCCTCGGAAGTCACCTTTGGAATGTAGCCAGCAACGGCGTGATGGTAAAATCTGTCATACCCCCTTAAATTAACAATCTCAAGAAAATCCCCTTCTGGTGGACGATCATGGAAACTCATTGAAATATCGCCAAAAAGAGGAACAGACCCTTCACCTGCTCGCCCTTTTTCAAATGTTATGTATTTGAAGTTATCGTTGGGAAGTCGCTTACCAACCACATTGATTTGAAGGTCACACTCTTCACATAACCTGAGCCCATCCATCTCTCGGTTTGCCGCATTGCGCTTGCAAACCACGCAGTTGCCTTCTTGGTACTCATTGTAATTTAACTGGAAGATGGGAGAGAAGCTTTCTTTTTTCATAAGGCCATGGAACTTTTTCAATTTCTGAGCATCAAGTTGGTCAATGAGATCTTCGTAAACTTCAGGAAATCTTTCTAACGTCAGGTCTTGCTGTGTCAACGTGAAATCCCTTAAACAATTCAGGGAGAGTTCGCCCTTGAACTGCCGGTGAAAGAACTTTTGGATTTCCCCGTCTATCTCGTACAGCGTTTGGCGGGTTTTCTTTGTGTTGGGAAGTAAAAGAAAGAACTTTCCACCAGCATCCATGATCTTAGCCACGGGGTAGAGCCCCAACCGATTCAGGATTTCAATAATCACAGAGCGGGTCAGCATCTGCAGGTAAAAGGATCGCGCCCGGAAGAGTTTTGCAACTCCTTTGCTATGCGACTTCTCCACGCCCAAAATGTAACTTTGAATCCCGGAGAGGTCACCTGCGAAGAGAATAAACTTCTTTTCCCTGTCATTTATGTCGGGCAATCCACCCTCTTCACTGTGGTAGGCATACAAAGCCTGAGCAATGGCAGCGGTTCCCCACAAGTGATCAAATAGAGAAACATCGGGTACAGCCTTGTAGCTTGAGGAGGGAATACACCAGGTGTAATTTTCGAGGATGGAGGACAAACTTCCCAAGTAATGATTAAATGTCTCATTCCTATCTATTTTCGCCACCTCGTAGCGAAAGGATTCATAGAATGTGGGATAATCCTCTTCTATCTCTTTCCACGACACAGGAAAGGGGTCTTCCTCCAATTTTCTCAACTGGTAAGATAGCTCTTCACCCTTTTTATCATCGGAAGTAAGGGACACCTCCGAAAAGATGGGCTTCAACGGAGTTTTTCTGAAGCTACCCTCTCCTGATTCAGTACCCATCCTCTCTAACCCCGAGGCAAGCCAATCTGCAACGGCAATAGAGAGGGATTCCAAAGTATCATCTGGGAGATGATGTGAGGAGGCGATCTTTGCCAGAACAGATCTATATGCTTGAAGTTCCTTTGGCAAAGGAAGATCATACTCTATGAAATAATCCGTATAAAGCACATGCAGGTACCCAGGTTTTCCTGTTGCTTTATTTGTAGGACAGTAGGTTGATATCATCTCTTCAGAATGTGGTGCTCTGGCTCTCTGTCCAAACTTACCAATATCGTGGAGTAACGCCCCTAAGACCACTTTTTCAAGAATGCCACCACACGCCACAACACATCCCCCTCTCTAAAACTTCTTTTAACACTTCCACTTGCTCCATAACACATAAGCAAGCCTATCACAACACCCCTTTTGTGTCACATTAGATACATACGAAACACGATGGCGAGCTACTTACAGAACAGTAGGCGCAAAGCGTAAGGCCGTAAAGAGTGAAGAGTTAAGCGGGAGGAGTAAGAAGAGCAGGACTGAGGGACTGAGCGTAAAGCGTGAAGTGTAAGGAGTAAGAAGTCAGGGATCAGAGGTCAGTAATCAGAAGTCAGAGGTCAGTAGTCAGAAGTCAGTAGATTCTTAAAACTTAAAACTTGCAACTTAAAAGTTATAAGCAACTTAACCCTTCACAAAACCCAATAAACGCAACCAACTCAAGAAACGCAATAACGCAATAAGCCCAACAAACCCAATAGACGAGATAGACCAGATGGACCAGACAAACCAGACAGACCAAACAGACCAGATAGACCAGAAAAACAAGACAGACTCACACCAACTTTCTAAGCTCCGTTGATAGTTTTTTAAGCGTAATCAGGGTTAAACCAAGTTTTGCTTCCTCTTTCATAAGGGCAAGCAGCACCGCATCTTCACCCACGCTCATGAGAATGGCATCTCCCTTCTCTGCCCTGATCAGCACCTGTTCCAAGTTTCCCTTCTCAAGTTCTACAGCTGCCCGTTCTCCTAAGGACAACAGAGCAGCTCCCACTGCCGCCACTCTGTCTTCTTCCATCTCTTCTGGCAAAAGAGTCTCTATGGGCAAACCGTCAATACTCACTAAAGCCAAAGCCTCAACACCGGGATCAGAGGCCACCGCCTTCTTCAAGGCCTTCATTATCTTGCTATCTGCCATATCTTCACCTCCTGAGGTATGTGCTTAGCCACCCAATTTCTCAAGCTCTTGCAGCACCTTATCAACGTGTCCTTTGGCCCTGACGTTTCTCCACCGTTTCAGAATGGTGCCATCAGGACCTATGACAAAGGTGGAACGAATAACCCCCATTCTCACCTTGCCGTACATCTTCTTCTCGCCAAAGGCCCCGTAGGTCTCCAACACCTTCTTCTCTGGATCGCTCAAAAGATAAAAGTTCAGCCCGTGTTTCTCTTTGAATTTGGCATGGCTTTTAAGGCTATCTGGACTCACCCCCAAGACCACGGCTTTATCGCCTATGCGGTTCATGCTGTCGCGAAAGTCACAGGCCTCAGTGGTGCATCCCGGGGTGTTGTCCTTGGGATAAAAGTACAGCACCACCATCTTACCCTGACCCAAAAACTGAGAAAGGCTAACCTCTACCTCTTCACCCTCAGGTGAAAGGGCTGGCAGGGTAAAGTCTGGAGCCTTGCTTCCCTCTTCAGGAATCCCGCTCATTAAACCATCCTCCTAAAATACGCCTATCAGGTGTCTTAAATACCTCTATTAGCCCGCTGGCTCAACCCTTAAGCAAGACGAATCATATAGGGCCAAACTTTTTTCTAAGTATTTGATTCACATCAAAGCCTACGTCTCCAAAGTTCTTAGATTGATCAATGGACCAAAAAGAGAAGCAGGAGGTGTCAATATGTTTTGTGACCAGTGCGAGCAAACGGCAAAGGGCGTGGCATGTACAGTTAGAGGGGTATGCGGCAAGACCCCCGAGGTTGATTATCTGCAGGATCTTCTCCTCTACATGGTTGAGGGAATCGGCATAGTGGCCACCGAGGGTCAGAAGGTTGGCGTGAGAGACAACAGGGCGGATGTCTTTGTGTGTGATGCCCTCTTCTCAACCCTCACCAACGTCAACTTTGATCCCCAGCGTTTCGTCAACTACATTAAGGAGGCCACCGAGATCAGAGAAGAGCTGAAGGCCAAGGTGAAAGAGGCTGGTGGCAACACCGACTTTCCAGAGGGCCCTGCAACCTTCCAGCCTGCTGAAGAGGTGGAAGAGCTCATCAAACAGGGAGAGATGGTGGAGCTTAAACCCACCCCCAGTCTTGACAAAGACATCTTCTCTCTCAAAGAGACCCTGCTTTACGGCATAAAGGGAATGGCATCTTACGCCTATCACGCCTACGAGCTGGGACAGGAGGACCAGAAGGTTTACGACTTCATCCACGAAGGCATGGCAGCCCTCACCAGAAACGACATGAGCTTAGACGACTGGCTGGGCATGGTTCTGAAGTGCGGAGAGATGAACCTGCGCACCATGGAGCTTCTGGATGCCGCCAACACCGGCACCTACGGCAACCCCGAACCAACCCCGGTCTCTCTGGGAGTGAAGAAGGGTAAGGCTATTCTGGTCTCTGGCCACAACCTCAGGGACCTTGACGATATCCTGAAACAGACCGAGGGCAAGGGCATCAACGTTTACACCCACGGCGAGATGCTTCCCTGCCACGGATATCCAGAGCTTAAGAAGTATCCCCACCTGGTTGGGCACTACGGCACCGCCTGGCAGAACCAGCAGAAGGAGTTTGCAGAGTTTCCCGGCGCCATCGTCATGACCACCAACTGCCTCATGCCTCCAAAGGACTCCTACAAAGATAACCTCTTCACTGTGGGTCCAGTTGGCTGGCCCGGGGTGGCCCACATCTCGGGCAGGGACTTCTCAGCCGCCATCAACAGGGCCTTGGAGCTTCCCGGCTTCACCGAGGATGTTGAAGGCAAGACCATTCTCACAGGCTTTGCCAGAAACGCCGTGCTCTCGGTAGCAGACAAGGTGATAGAGGCAGTTAAGGGTGGCAACATTCGTCACTTCTTCCTGGTTGGAGGATGCGACGGCGCAAGACCGGGACGTAACTACTACACGGAGTTTGTTGAGAAGGCCCCCAAGGACACGGTGATTCTCACCCTTGCCTGCGGCAAGTTCAGGTTCTTTGACAAGGATCTTGGCGATATCGGCGGTATCCCCAGGTTGCTGGACGTGGGCCAGTGTAACGACGCCTACTCTGCGGTGCAGATCGCCCTTGCTTTGGCAAAGGCCTTCAACTGCGACGTGAACGAGCTGCCCCTCTCCCTCATCATCTCCTGGTTTGAGCAGAAGGCCGTGGCCATTCTCTTGACCCTGCTCTACCTGGGGATAAAGAACGTGAGGCTGGGCCCCACACTCCCTGCCTTCGTAAGCCCCAACGTTCTGGACGTGCTGGTGAAGAACTTTGGCATAAAGCCCATAAGCACCGCTGACGAGGATCTGAAGGCAATACTGGGTTAAACAGAGATAAGGCCCTCCCCCTGTGGGAGGGCCACAACCAGAAGGAGAGACAGATGAAGGTTTTAAGGAAGATAATTGAGATAGACGAAGAGCTCTGCGACGGTTGCGGAGAGTGTATCCCCGCCTGCCCAGAAGGGGCCCTACAGATCGTAAACGGGAAGGCGAAGCTGGTAAAAGAGAACTTCTGCGATGGCCTTGGCGAGTGCATAGGCAACTGTCCCAAGGGGGCCATTCGCATAGTTGAGAGAGAGGCCGAGGCCTTTGACGAAGAGGCGGTGAAACAGGAGATGGAGGCTAAGAAAAGGCAAGAAGAGCCCCTGCCCTGCGGATGCCCCTCTACCCACGTAAAGAGCTTTAGCCCCTCGCCTTGCGAGATCGCCAACGAGCCTCAAGACCTGGAACCCACGGCCTCCCAGCTTTCACACTGGCCGGTTCAGATACGTCTGGTTCCCCCAACTGCACCCTTCCTAAAGAACGCCCACTTAGTGGTGGCGGCAGACTGCACCCCCATAGCCTACCCCACCTTTCATCGCGACTTTCTCAAGGGCAGGGTGGTGATGATGGGATGCCCCAAGTTTGACAATGTGCAGGATTACGTAAACCGCTTTGGCCAGATCTTTAAAGAGGCCAACATACGCAAGGTGACGGTCTTGGTGATGGAGGTGCCGTGTTGCTCAGGACTCCCCATGGTGGTGAAGAAGGGGATGGAGCTTGCCCAGAAAGAGGTGCCTCTTGAAGTGGTGGTGATAGGAATAGAGGGAGGAATCATCAAAAGGGCTCAGGTTGCGTGAGCCGAGATAAACTCCTTCACCTTTTCAACGTCGTAAGGCAGCACCGTAACCCTGCGCTTTTTCCCCTCTAAGCTCTTAATTGCGGGGGGGCGCTGGGGCTCCACACCAGTGGCCTTAACCACCGCCTCCGGAAACTTGCACGGATGGGCCGTTGCAAGGCAGATCATGGGGAAGGAAGAGCGCAAATCTACCCCTGCCTTAATCCCCACAGCGGTATGGAGATCAACGATGTACCCGGTCTTGCGGTAAATAGACCCTATGGTCTCAATTGTCTCCTCCTGGCTCACAGCCATAGAGGCGAAGTCCTCTGCAACCCTTTTGAGCTCTTCTTGCGAGAAGCTCATCTTGCCTGTGGCCTTGAACCCCTCAAAGGCCTCTCTCACCTTCTTGGGGTCTTGGTTCCAGAGGTAGTAGAGGTATCTCTCAAAGTTGCTGGCAATCTGTATGTCCATACTGGGGCTTATTGTGGGAACCACCTTGCCCAGGGAGTAGTCTCCCCTTGAGATGAACCGGTAGAGAATGTCGTTCTCGTTGGTGGCGAGCACAAAGCGGTTTATGGCCCCCTCGGGAAGCATCCTCTTTGCCACCACCCCTGCAAAGATGTTGCCGAAGTTGCCGGTGGGAACCGTGAACTCAACGGCCTCGGCGCCGTCATCTGAGAGTCTCAGGTACCCCCAAATGTAGTAAACCACCTGGGCCAGCACCCTTGCCCAGTTTATTGAGTTAACCGCCCCGAGGCTGAACCTCTCTTTGAACTCCAGATCGTTGAAGATGGTCTTCACAATCTCCTGGCAGTGGTCAAAGGTGCCCTCTATTGCCAGGTTGAACACATTGGGATCCTCAACGGTGGTCATCTGCATCTCTTGCACCGGCGAGACCCGCCTGTGGGGATGAAGTATGAAGATGCTCATCCTCTTCTTGCCCTTCACCCCGTAGATGGCGGCGCTTCCCGTGTCTCCCGAGGTGGCGCCCAGGATGTTCATGGTAGTGTCTCGGCGATCAAGCAGATACTCAAAGAGATTGCCCAAGAACTGAAGGGCGATGTCCTTAAAGGCCAAGGTGGGACCGTGAAAGAGCTCCATCACCCACACATCACCAACCTTAACCAGGGGAACCACCTTGGGATGCTGAAAGGTTGAGTAGGATCTCTCAACCAGGGCCCGCAGGTGGTCATGGGGTATGTCGTCAACAAAGAGCCTCATCACCTCAAAGGCCAGCTCCGGATAGCTCAGACCCCTCCACCTGTTCAGGGTGCTGGGCTCTATCTTTGGAATCTCCTGGGGCAGAATGAGCCCCCCATCTGTTGCCAATCCCATCATCACGGCATCTGAAAAGGATACCGGTTCTATTCCCCCTCTTGTGCTTATGTATCCCATATCTCCTCCCAATCTCAGGGTCTGCTAACCACCTTAACCAGCCTGCCCTTTATGCTTCCCAAAAAGAGCTCCGCCTCCATCTGCAGCGGCAGCCTTGCAGAGTCCTTTGAGAACCAAACCCAGACCCTGCCGTTCTTCTTCCTCTTGAAGACACCTCGTATTCTCTTCCACCTGGGGGATACCCTAAAGGTATTAAAACTGCCCAAAGAGAGTTTCAACCTCTCTTCTCCTATCCTCTTCACCACCAGCTTCTCAAGGTGTTTTCCGTCTGTCACAGGAATAATAGGGGCCTCTTTACCCCATTCTGGTCCCCAACGATAGCGAAAGAGCACAGAGAAGGGATCAAAGAGAGGAGGACACCACCTGTTGTACCTTGGCGGCTTCTGATTCTTTACGTACTCCACCTGACAGCTCACAGGCCTGTACTTGATCACATCGTGACGGCGGTAATGCCCCTCCCTCACCTTCTTCTCGTAGTAGTAGAAGGTGCTAAGTTTGGAATCCACAGATGACGAGAAGAGATCCCTCACCCGGTAGAGCCTGTCCACCACCCCTGTGGACCACACCTTCATCACCATGTTGTAGCCGCCCTCCCACCTCTGACAGGAGATCATGGCCTCTCCTACCTTTATCCCCTCCCAGGTGATCACGTAGTGAAGCTCCTCGTAGGAGGGTATCTTCAAGGCCTCTCCGAAAGAGAGGGAGGATAATAAGATCAGGATAGAGAGTAGTAGAGCAGTTCCCCAGTATCTTCGCACTTAATCAGTCCTTTCTCTTCAAGCAGGTCAAGTCTGCCAAAGGTATCAGAGAGGGCAACAAAACAGAAGTTGTGGTTCTCCTTAACCTCAGGGATAAAGGCAAGCATGATCTCAAATGGTGTGGCCCGTCCTAATTCCTTGATGAGCTCAAGCATCATCTTCTCTTTGTAGGCTATTCTCCTCTTTGTGGCATCTACAGAGGCCGCAACCATACCCCATTCCTCTTTGTGAGAAGGGAAGAAGACCTCTAACCCCATCTCTTTCAGCCTCTCAAGGGAGCGAAGATGCTGATGCATGGCTCTGAGTCTCTCCCCATTGGGCTCAATGTGGATAATGGGATCGGCGGTCATGGAGGAGAAGATCACATCGCCGGTGAAAGCCCACTGCTCCTCAAGGTTCACCAGCCCAATGTGCCCCAGGCAATGGCCAGGAAGGTGTATCACCTGCAGCTCCTGGCCCATCCACAGAATGGTGTCTCCCTCCTCAATGGGAGAGAGAATCCCCTTTGGGGGATCCTCAATGAAGGCGGTCTCTTCATCCATAACGTCTAAGAAGACTTTAATAAACCCATCTGGCAGACCCGCCCTCTTCAGGTAGGGCACCATAGCAGAGTAGTAACCGAATCTATCGCAAACCTTTGAGAAGTCTGAAGGATGCAACAGCACCCTGCATCCGCTCTCTCTGTAAACCCTGTACACCTGTCCATAATGATCTGCGTGACCGTGGCTCAGAACCACCACCTCAATATCCTTTGGGGTGAGCCCCACCTCGGCAAGCCCCCGGGTCAGGGCATCCCAGGCCTTTGGTGTGTTCACACCAACGTCTAAAAGGGTTACGGGAGGCTGATAAGAGAGATAACAATAGATGTCTCCTATGGGGTAGGGGGTGGGCACCGGTATCCGTATCCCCTTTAGCAGTCCTTTCTTCTCCATGGCAGAGCCCTCAATACCACAGGGCAGAAAGTATAGAAAGCTCACTCCAAAAGGGCCACGAATAGAACAAGCCGTTTACATGTCACTTGACAATTGTATTTTCATGTATATTCTTGCCAATGCGAACAGAAGGGAGGCATGGCAAGGTGAAAGAGAGAACCCCTTTGTACCCCATGGGTGTGGCTGCAGAGCTTGTGGGAGTCCACCCCAGGACCCTTCGCATCTACGAAGCCCAGGGACTGATTAAGCCTAAGAGGAGAGGGGGTAAGAGATACTACTCTGAAAGCGACATTGCCCGTATCAGGTGCATCAAGACCCTGCTCAATAAAGGCACGGGAATTGAAGGTGTTAAGAGACTCTACTCTCTGGCACCTTGCTGGAAGGTGCTTGAGTGCGGCGATAAGCGAGAGAACTGTGCGTGGTATAAAGCCTATGGGAGGTGGAGAATGAGAATCGCTTTCTCGTGTGAAGGACCAGAAGGATTGGAGGCAACCGTCTCTCCACACTTCAGAAGGGCCAGTCACTTCACCTTTGTTGAGCTGGACGGAGACGGAGAGATCGTTAACGTGGAGGTGAAAGAGAACCCCTTTGTGAACATACACGGTCCAGGGATAGTGCCCCAGTTTGTCAAAGAAGAGGGAGCTGACATAATAGTTGCAGGAGGCATGGGGGTAAGGGCCTCTCAATTCTTCCAGAACATAGGAGTCAAGCCTTTAATTGGGGCCCAGGGCAAGGTGATAGAGGTGCTGCAGGCCATACTTAGAGGAGAAGAGTTTGAGGGAAGCTTCTGTGAGCACGGCGAGCACCACGGACACGAGGCGTGCAACAACTAAAACCTTAAGGAGGATAGAGCCATGACAATCTGTATCACCTCTACTGGAAGCAGTCTGGATGCCCAGGTTGACCCCCGTTTTGGCAGGGCAGCCTGGTTTCTCTTTGTTGACCAGGATTCCTTAGAGCTTAAAGAGGCCATTGAGAACCCAAACGTGAACGCCATGGGTGGAGCAGGGATACAGTCAGCCCAGCTTGTTGCAGAGAGAGGCGCTCAGGTGCTCATCACGGGAAGCTTAGGACCCAACGCTGTGACGGCCCTAAGCGCAGCAGGCACCAAGGTGGTTACGGGGGTTCACGGAATATCGTGCAGAGAAGCAGCAGAACGGCTCAAGGAAGGGAAGCTATCACCTCAGGATCCCGGCCAGATCTCTCCCGGTCCTGCCCACGCAGGTATGGGAAAGGGCGGAGGCCGTATGGGAGGATTTGGCACCATGCCCTCTTCTCCGGGATTCTCGAGCAAGGAGGAGGAGATCTCGGCCCTGAGAGAGGAGATGGAGTTCATAAAGGGGAGAGTTGAGTACATCACCAAGAGACTACAAGAGTTAGAGAAGTAGAATGCGCATCACAGTGGCCAGTGGAAAGGGGGGCGCTGGAAAGACCTCGGTGGCTGTGAGCCTGGCTCTCGCTGCGAAGGAAGAGTGCCTGCTGGTGGACTGCGACGTAGAAGAGCCAAACTGCTCCCTTATTCTTCAGGCTTCAATGGATAAAGAAGAGGCTGCCACCATCCCTGTACCCCAGGTGAACGAAAACCTCTGTGCCTTCTGCAAAGAGTGCTCAAAATCATGCAGGTTTCACGCCATAATGATACTTCCCCACAAGGCCGTGGTCTTTGAGAAGATGTGCCATGGCTGCGGCGTGTGCAGCTTTGTGTGTCCTCTGGACGCCATCTCTGAGGTGCCAAGGGAGATAGGAAAGGTGAGTTGGGGAGAAGGTAGAGGGGTAAGGCTGATTGAGGGTCGTCTCAAGATTGGAGAGGCCATGGCCCCTCCCCTTATCCGCCAGGTGAAGGCCAAGATAGGCCATCAGGAGCCCCCCTTGGTGATCCTTGATGCCCCACCGGGTGTCTCCTGCCCCTTTGTAGAGACCGCCAAGGGCAGCCACTACATCCTCTTTGTGGTTGAACCTACCCCCTTTGGTTACCACGACTTTGAGCTATCATCCCGGGTGGTGGAAGAGCTTGGGATCCCCTGGGGAGTGGTGGTGAACAAGGACATCAAAGGCCAAGCGGATGACACTCTAAGCAAGATCAGGGAGACTTGCAGCAATAGAGGTGGGTCGGTTCTTGCTATGCTTCCCTTTAGCTTAGAGGTGGCTAAGGGATACTCTAAGGGAGAGCCAATGGTGGTGGCCGATCCTTCTCTAAAACCTGTCTTCTCCGAGGTGCTTGAGAAGATCTCTGGGGGTGTCCAATGAACAGCACGAGAGAGGTGGCTGTTATCAGTGGCAAAGGAGGCACTGGGAAGACCACAATAAGCGCATCTTTGGCCACCCTGCTGGAAGAGGGGGTTATTGTGGACGCAGATGTAGATGCTCCCAACCTCCACATCCTTCTGGAGCCACAGGTTGAAGAGAGCCACAGGTTCATGGGTGGCTTTGTGGCAGAGATAGATAAAAACCTGTGTCAGAGATGCGGAACCTGCCATCAACTCTGCAGGTTTGAGGCGGTTATTGCCCCCAAAGAAGGAGCCTACCAGATAGACCCCATAGCCTGTGACGGATGCGGGCTGTGCCATCTAAGCTGTCCTAACAACGCTGTAAGCATGATCCAGAAGGAGGTAGGGTACTGGTACAGGTCTAACACAAGACACGGCCCCTTATTTCATGCCCTTCTTCACCCTGGAGAAGATAATTCAGGAAAGCTCGTAACCCAGATACGAACCTCGGCCCAGCAGTTTGCGAAAGAGAAGGGCTTAAAAAGGATACTCATAGACGGGCCACCGGGAATAGGCTGTCCTGTGATCTCCTCTTTAACAGGGGTGGATGCAGCCCTTCTGGTGGTGGAGCCCACCCCCTCTGGAATCCACGACGCAAAGAGGATCGTTGAGCTCACCAGAAGCTTCAACCTTGAGCTTTACCTCTTGGTGAACAGGTTTGACATAAACCGGGAAATGTCAAAGAGTATAGAGGAGTGGTGTCAGAAAGAGAGAATAGAGCTGGGGGGGAAGATACCCTTAGACCCCAGGATCCCCCAACTTCTCTTGGAAAGGAGAACCCCTTTGGAGATAAGTGAGATAAGAGACACCTTAGAGTGCCTCTATGAGAAACTCTTTAATTAAGGGAGACACGGAGATGGAGTGCACCGAGAAGAAAGGAATCTGCAGCAGTTGCCAACACGCTTCTACCTGCAGCGCAGACGAACAGCGCAGGCATCAAGAAGAGCTGATGAAAGAGCGGCTTCAGCTTATACGCCACAGAATCATGGTGATGAGCGGCAAGGGAGGCGTTGGGAAGAGCACCGTCACGGCAAATCTCGCCAACCTTCTGGCAGAAGAGGGCTACAAGGTTGGGGTGCTGGATGCCGACATCCACGGTCCCAACATCCCCACCATGCTGGGGGTGGAGGGACGAACCATGGGCATGAGCCCTGAGGGTATAGAACCCTTAGAGCTTCCCAACGGGCTCAAGGTGGTCTCTTTGGGGTTTCTCATAAAAGACAAGGACACTCCGGTGATCTGGAGGGGCCCCCTCAAGATGGGGGTGTTGAGGCAATTCTTGAGCGAGGTGAACTGGGGAAACTTAGACTTCCTCTTTGTGGATCTGCCTCCCGGCACAGGGGACGAGCCCTTGAGTATAGTGCAGCTCATACACCATCTTGACGGGGCTATTGTGGTCACCACCCCCCAGCATGTGGCCCTGCTGGACTCAAGAAAGAGCGTCAACTTCTGCCACAAGGTGAATGTGAAGGTGGTGGGCATAGTTGAGAACATGAGCGGGCTCATCTGCCCCCACTGTGGAGAGGAGATAGACCTCTTCAAGAAGGGAGGGGGAGAGAAGGCCTCTGTTGAGCTTGGAGAGCCCTTCTTGGGAAGGGTGCCCATAGACCCCGCTTTGGTGGAAGCAGGGGATCGGGGGGTGCCTTTTGTGACCAGGTTCGCCAAATCCCCAGCGGCCAAGGCCCTGAAAGAGATAGGAGAGAGGCTGCTACAATTTGTGGGAGAGAAGTGAAGGGGGAGGATCAGAAGGATAATAACAACACTTGTCAACCCTTCTCTCACACGAGCCATGGATGTGGGGGCGGGAAACCCCGCCCCAATTTTTTAACGAAGCTTACACCATAAGGAGGAGCCATGTCCCAGATAAGTCCCAAATGTGCCTTTTGTGAAACAAGGGAGTGCTACCAGGGAAA
>JALWSI010000169.1 GCA_027080315.1 bacterium
CTCCCACTCCCCTCTCCCCCTCTGAAGCTCCTCAACCCTGTTCCAGCGGGTCTGAAGCTCACTCAGCACCTTCTCCTTCTCAAGCAGCGAGAGAAGGGCCGCTGCAAAGTCTTGCTTAGTTCTGCACTCCCTGACAGCCTTTGCGGCATTCTCATACTCGGACTCTGCCTCTTCCCTTCTTTTTCGGGCCTCTTCAACCTGAGCCTCAAGGCTGACCTTCTTCTCCCTTTTGGGCTCAAGGGCCTCTGAGAGCTCCTTTATCTTTTTAGAAAGCTCCTCAATCCTCTTCTCGGTCTCTTCCAGCCTCTTCTGTTCGCTCTGGGCAGCCTCAAGCTCTTTGGCCTTCAGCCTCTCCTCGTTGCGCAGCCCCTCAAGCTCCCTGAGCTTGACCTTCACCTCTTCAAGCTCTCTGGAGATCTCTGCCAGCTCTCTCTCGGCTCTCTTTAGGGTGTCCGAGGCTCTTACATACTCATCTCGGGCTTTTTGTAGGGAATCAAACCTTTCTTTGGCCTCTTGGTATCTCTTCTCTGCCTTCTCAAATTCCTCTTTCGCCCTGGCAAGCTCAGAGCCGCTTCTCACTCCCTTAAAGGTGAAGAACTCAGCCTTAATCTGTGAGAAGTGCTTGGCCACCCTTGCGTCCTTGTCGCTCAGGTGCACCGCGGCCCCGCCCATCTCCTGCAACCGGCGGATGAGAGCATCGTTCTGGGATTCTGCGTCTTTGGTGGGATTTTCACCACCCCTTCCCTGCCAGACCCAGAGATGGGCCCACTGGCTCATCAGCCTGTCCTTTGAGACCCTTCCAGTGACCCCTGATCCCAGAAGGGCCAACAGCCTCTGCTCAGCCTCGTCTCCCCTCCAGGTCTCTCCACCTATCTTGGTGAGAACGGTGTTGCCCCTCTGGCCGTTGAACTCCTTAATCACCTTGTAGGTCTCGCCATTCACCTCAAAGCACACCTCAACCTCAGGCACTCCTGGCGATGTGAGAGACTCCATCTCCGTGCGCACCTCCCCCGTAACCCTTGCTTTCAAGAAGAGGCCCCTGTGAATGGCCTCAATAAAGGTGCTCTTTCCCGTCTCGTTGGGGCCGCCAATAACGGTGCGATGAGGATCAAACTCAACAACGGCCTCTCTGTGTATCCTGTAGTTCTTAACTTGAGCAGATATAAGCCTCACCTTTACACCTCCTTGCAAGCCGAATAGAGCTCTTGCAGGGCCAGCCTTGCCACCTCGGCATCCTTACCATCTCCCACACATCTCTCCAGCAGATCCTTTGCTACGCTGGCGATAAGAGGATCCCCGGAATCCTCCGTGAGTGACTCAAGTTCTTCCTGGGTGGGAGCAATGGTGGTCTCGTTCTCCCATACAAGATACCTCACCCTTGCCCTCCACCGCTCCTCAGCCTCCTTAAGCCTGTGGGCCGCCTCTATTCCCAAAGACCCCTTTAAGGTCACCTGAAGCAGGGTGTTGCTCTCTTTACCCCCAAGCTCCTGTTCAAGAGACTCCTCAAGATCCGCTATGGGATCATCGCCACCACCAAAGGTGAACTCCTTAACCAGCCACCTGAGCTCAGCGGTGGGCACCTTCTTCACCCGTGGCTCTTCACCCCTTGAAACATCCACCACCAGCACATTGCCTGAATCGTAATTGGGGCCATGGGGATACCTGTCGGGCTCATGGGTCCCTGAGTACCAAGCCTTACTCACTCCCTTGACCTCGGTGGTGCCGTGCCAGTCCCCCAAGGCGATGTAATCAATCTCATCCATTGGAAGTGCCTCAAGATCCAGCAGGTTTGTGGCAAACTCCCCATCAGAACTGGAGAAGTCGTGAACACTGCCGTGGGCAAGCACGATACGGGGCTTGTGATCGGGCAGAGAGGAGTAGTCAAAGGTGCGAAGCCACTGGGTGGGATCCTCAGGGGCGGACCTTAGCTTCAGGGGAGAGGGTAGGATCACCGCATCGTCAAGCTCAACTGGTTCGGGCTCTAAAAGCACCTGGAGGTTAGGGGCAAAGGCGTCCCGCTCGGTCCTGAAAAAGCCCTGCTCCCACACGGTTCCCAGGCCGCTGTGGTCGTGGTTGCCGGAAATCACCAGCACGGGAACCCCTATCTTGCCAATGGCCTGGCAGGCCCTTGAGACAGTTGCCTTGTCCGCGGTGTTGGAGTCAAAAAGGTCACCTGCCACAACCACAAAGGAGGCCCCATCCCTTTCAGCCACCTCTCCTATCCTCTCAATGGTCCTGAACCTCGCCTCTTTCACAAACCCCCGGGCCTCAGGCTCCCTGATGCCCACAAAGGGCTTGCCAAGCTGCCAATCTGCAGTATGAATGAATCTCACCACCTGCTCTCTCCTCCTTTCTCCTCGTCTGCTTAAATCCTACGAAGGAGACCAGACGAGAACTTACAGCCTCTCTCACCCAGTCTGCACTGTGAAGTTTAATTCTTAAAGAGGAGGCAACAACAGGTGTGCGACAAGGGTTGGTCGTGTTTTAAGGAAATAACCTTCTTCCCCTCACATAGGCGGCCACAACCAGGTTCCTCTGCCCCCAGAAGATGAGCCGCGAGAAGAGCTCTTCAAGAGGAGACTCAGCCCCCTTCACAGGCCTTGGATCAATCACCACAAAGTCCGCCTCCTTGCCCTCCTCAAAGGAGCCCACCCTATCCTCCATCCCCAACACCTTAGCCCCTCCTCTGGTGGCGTAGAAGAAGAGCTTAGAGGGCCTGGTGATGTTCAAGTAGTAGGCGTCTCTCATCACCTCAAAGGGGGAGAGAGAAGGCCCTGCCCCCACGTCAGAACCCAAGGCCACGGGAATCTTCTCTTTCTCAATAAGGGACAGGTTCATACTTCCGCTGTGGAGAAAGAGGTTAGAAGAGGGGCAATGGGCCACCTTGGTGCCTGTGGAGCTCAGGATCTCAAGCTCTCTTGGCTCCAGATGAATAGCGTGGACAACCACCGTTCTCTCACCCAGCAACCCAGTCTCAAGGTACACCTCGGTGTAGCTTGAAGAATGGGGGAAGAGCCTCTTCACCAGCTCAACCTCCTCAAGGTTCTCAGAGAGATGGGTCTGAACATAGGCTCCAAAAGAGGCAGCCGCCTCTCCTGCCAACCTAAGCAGTCTTTCTGAACACGAAGGGGCAAACCTGGGGGTGAAGGCGTAAAAGAGCCTGTTCTGGTAGCCATGCCACCTCTCACAGAGGGCTATGCTCTCCTCAATGGCCCTCTCAGGATCCTGGAGAAGCGATGCAGGGGCGTTTCTGTCCATAAGCACCTTACCTATCACCGCCCTGTAACCAAAGGCTGCCGCCTCCTCAAAGACCACCTGGGTGGCTTCACAGTGGACACCTGGGTGGCTTCACAGTGGACAGAGGAGTAGATAGCCGCAGTGGTCACCCCATTGGCCACAAGCTCCCTCAAGAACCTTCGGGCAGTGCAGCGAGCAAGCGTTGTATCCTCAAAGGCCATCTCTGCAGGATAGATATACCTCTCAAGCCACTCTAAAAGACGGTATCCCGCCATACCCCTGGCATCCAGCTGAGGAAGGTGAATATGGGCATCAACAAAGCCCGGAGAGATCACACAAGGGAGGTGGTCCACAACCTTTGCCTGAGAGAATCTCCCTTTGGCAGACCCATCCCATTCTCCACAGGATACCACCCTGCCATCTTCCCCCACCGCAAGAAAACCGGGAGAAAACTCCTGCCACTCCCCAGAAGCCAAAGGGGTGATCACCCTGCCAAGGTGAACCCTAACTCTCCCATATCCCTTTGCTCCCAAACTGGCACGCTCCTTTTTCCAACCCTAATTGAACCGGCACCAAAAGCCTCTGCCACACAAACTATCCCCAAGAACCGTCGGCCTCAAGCATTCAATACCCTGAACATCAAGCTAGACCAGGGCTTTTCATAACTTTTTCAACATTTTTATTCACCCCTATTGCAGAACCCAGAAGGGATGACTATAAAGGTGGCCGTGATGAGAGAGAGAAGCACCATACTAAGCAGTATCACCCGTTGGCAGGGTTGGTGGTGGCGCAAGCCGCCGTCCCGGCCCTGTAGTTGATCTAAGTACCAAAGGCCGTGGGCGGCAAGGCCCACGGCCTTTAATCCAGGCTACATCCCCTCCTTAAAAACGGCCGTGGGGTTCCAAAAACTCACGGCCTTTTTTTTAGGCATAAGGAGGATGTGCATGAGACAGACGCAGGATGTAGAACCTGGATACCAGGAGTTCCAAGCCCTCATCTCAGAATGCCCGGTTGTGCCCCTGACAAAAGAGGTGCCAGCCGACCTCTTCACCCC
>JALWSI010000170.1 GCA_027080315.1 bacterium
AATCTCAAAGTCGTTGGGGTCGTGGGCAGGGGTTATCTTGAGAGCACCGGTACCGAACTCCATGTCAACGTAAGAGTCCCCGATGATGGGAATGGGACGGTTCAACACTGGCAAGAGCACCTTCTTGCCCACCATGCCCTCGTAGCGAGGGTCATCGGGGTTCACCGCCACTGCAGTGTCTCCCAAAAGGGTTTCGGGTCTGGTGGTTGCAACCACTATTCCGCCTTCACCCTCTTCGTAGGGATAAAGGATGTGGTAAAGGGCGCCCTCGTCTTCGCTGTACTCAACCTCAAGATCTGAAAGGGCGGTTAGACATCGGGGACACCAGTTGATCATGTAGTTGCCACGGTAGATAAGCCCCTCGTTGTAGAGCTTCACAAAGACTTCTTTCACAGCCCGGAAGAAGCCCTCGTCCATGGTGAAGCGGAGACGGCTCCAGTCGCAAGAGGCCCCTATGCGCTTCAATTGCTCAACAATGTAGTTTCCGTACTTCTCCTTCCACTCCCAAACCTTCTCCAAAAAGGCCTCTCTTCCAATCTCGTGGCGAGATACCCCCTCTTTGGCCAGCTCCCGCTCCACCACGTTCTGAGTGGCTATGCCCGCGTGGTCGGTGCCAGGCATCCAGAGCACGTGCTCTCCCTTCATCCTGTGCCATCTCGCAAGAATGTCCTGCAGGGTGACATTAAGGGCATGGCCCATGTGAAGGGACCCTGTCACATTGGGTGGTGGAATAACGATTGAGAAGGTGTCAGCCTCGCCTTCCTCTGGAGCCGTAAAAACCCCTTCATCTATCCAGTATCTATACCAGCGCTCTTCTCTCTCCTTAGGCTCGTAGGCCTTGGGAAGCTCCCTTTTTGACATAGTTGCAATCTCCTTAAACCCCGAGAAGTTAATCAGCGGCTCTCTCAAGAACACCGCTTCATTTACGCAAAACCCCTTTGCAGGTCAATCTACGCCCTTTGACTTGCAATGGTTTGTGCAGGGCTGGTATGAAAGGGCCATGCATAAAGAGAAGAAGTGGTCTGTGAAGCTGGCATTTGCCCTGCTGTTGGTTGCAGGGTTGGTGCTGCAGGGATGCTCCAACGAACCTGCCCATCCCTTCTTCGTAAGGTTCTCTCCATGGGGGGTTGAAGAGCACGTTAACGCCACTGCTCAGGCCGAAAAGCCCAATGCCACTTCAACCGCCACAGAAAAGGCGGAGCTTGAAGGGGCCATGAAACCAGCTCCTCCCCCAAAACCCCATCCCAGGCCAAAGACCGAAGTTGAAGAGCTAAAAGGAAAACCCATGCCCGTGGTCTTCAACTTTGACCACGCCGACATCCGTGAGGTGATAAAGGTCTTCTTAAAGGACATTCTTAAAGTGAACTACATGGTGGACAACGCTGTGAAGGGCAGCGTCACCCTGCACACCGAGGGAACCCTAAGACCTGACCAGGTGATGGACGTATTCCAAGCGGTGCTGAGAATAAACAACCTGGCCTTGGTAAAACGGGGAGAACTTTATGTGGTGGTGCCTGCCAAACGGGCAGCCCGAATGACAACCCAGGCAGTTGAGGGGGAAGTGCCCCTCAAAAACGGCGCCTACATCGCCATCTACCCCTTAAAGTACATAAGCGTCTCAAGCCTCGCCGGTCTGGTTAAACCCTTGCTCTCTGAGGGGGGCACCATGATCGTTGAGCCACGCTCAAACTCCCTGATTGTAGGGGACCTGCCGGCAGGACAAAGGAGAATTGCCAAGATAATCAAGCTCCTTGACACCAATCTCTTCTCTGGACTCGCCTTCAAGGTGTTCCCCTTAAAGGTGACCAAGGCCTCAGACATGGCCAGGGTCTTGGAGAAGATATTCAACTCCAAGATAGCAGGAGCAAAAGGCTCTTACAAAAGGATGGAGATCATACCCTTTGCCAGCACAAACTCGCTGCTGGTACTGGCAAAGGACAAAGAAGAACTGGCAACGGTGAGCAGTTGGATAAAGCAGCTTGACCAAGGAGAAGAGGGCTCTACCGGTATCTACGTGTATCCCGTTGAGAATGGCAAAGCTGAAGATATAGCCAACCTACTGAAAGAGCTTTATGGAGAGCAGGTGTCAGGGAAAAAGTCTGCAACTCGGCAGCGAACCATCATATCTGCAACCAAAAAGGCTAAAAGCAGAACAAAAGTGACAGTCTCTCCTGGAGAGCTATCGGGCAGCGTGAAGATCATTCCCGATAAGGTGAATAACTTACTCATAATAAGAGCCTCCTCCAGCGACTACAAGGCGATAAAAGAGGTGTTGAAGAAGGTTGATGTGGTGCCCCGTCAGGTGGTGATTGAGGTGATGATAGTGGAGGTGAGGCTCACCAAACACCTGGAATACGGGGTGGAATGGTACCTAGTGAACCACATGGACATCGGTGGAGAAGCCTACAAAGGAATCGCAGGCTTGAACAACGGGGGTACTGCTCTGCTGGATCAGGGATTCTCTGGGCTTCCTGCAGGCGGTTTAACCTACGCCCTCTTTGACAGCGAGGATCAGCTAAGGGCCCTGCTTAGGCAGTTATCCAACATATCTAACATAAAGTTCCTCTCATCCCCCATACTCATCGCAACCGACAACGGAGAAGCGAGAATAGAGGTGGGTAAAGAGGTGCCCATAATCACCCAAACGGTGACCAACACCAGCGCTGACAATCCCAACATAACCAGCAATGTGGACTACAGAAAGACGGGAATAATCCTCACAGTGAAGCCCCACATAAACTCAGGAGGGCTTGTATCTCTGGACGTTAGCCAAGAGGTTAGCGCAGCGCAGACCAACACCCTTTCAGGCATAAACTCCCCCATAATACTTAATCGTAAGGTTGAAACCTCAATGGTGGTTCAAGACGGGCACTCTGTTCTGATTGGGGGACTGATCCAGGACAGTATAAGCAGGGGCAAAAGCGGAATCCCCGTACTTAAAGACCTGCCCTACATAGGAGCACTCTTTGGCCACACAGTGGAGGATCACGACCGCACAGAGCTCTTAATAGCCTTAACCCCCCACGTCATGAGGAGCAAAGAAGAGGCTGCAAGGATAACCGAAGAGATAAGCAACAGGATCTCTGAGATCAAAAGCATAATAAAAGAGAACAGCCAAGGAACAGAAGAGGAGCGCCTGGAACCGAGCCAGGAGCAGTAAACCACCTTTAGTTGGGCACTGGCTCTTTGCCCAACCACCTGAAGAGGTTCAAGAAGAGGCGCTTGTTGTCATATTCCTCCACAGGATAGGCAGGGAAGAAGGTGCCTGTGGGCAGATATGCCAAACGCCCCTTGCCGTAATTCATCACAAAGGCCACGGGCTGGGTATCTGAGATGGCCAGAATAATGGTTCCTCCCGTGCTCTTGATAGAATCAGCCTTTGGCAGACGCTTGATGAACATCTTAACCTCGCTAACCTGGTTCACCACCGGGCTCCTGGTGTTAGAGGGCACCCTGGCAATCACTGCCCTCCAACGCACAAGATCTGTGTACTCCATATTGGGAAAGAAGACGGCTGCACTGTCGTTTGTGTCGTCAACCCCTCCATAAACCAGCACTCCGCCCCCCGCATTAACCCATTTTCTCACCCTAACCTGCAGCTCTGTAGTGAGAAACCTTGGACCTATGCGCAGATCAATAACGGTTGAGTTATCCTTTCCAAGCAGAAGATCCCATAGAGAGGGAATTGTATCCTCTGTGACCACAAGGACCTTTACAGGTTTAAGGGCCTTGGCCTCTTCAGGAGTGAGACCATAAGAGGGGGAACCAACCAACAGGCAAAAAAGGAGCAGAGCCGAAGAACATGCCCACCTTAACCTTAGCGCCTTCTCCGCCACAGAGGACAAACCTCCCTTAGGGCCAGAATCCCCTTTTAGTGTCTGAAATGCCTCATCCCTGTGAATACCATTGCCATGTTGTGGGCATTGGCAGCCTCTATCACCTCTTTATCCCTTATTGAGCCCCCTGGTTGAATCACCGCGGTTATGCCCAGCTTTGCCGCCTCTTCAATCCCGTCGGGAAAGGGGAAGAAGGCATCTGACGCCATGGCAGCTCCCTGAAGAGAGCTTCTGGCCTTCATACCGGCAATCTTGACAGAATCAACCCTGCTGGTTTGACCACTACCTATGCCAAGGGTGCGGTCTTTCAGGGAGAAGAGAATGGCATTGGAACGCACATGCTTAACTACCTTCCATCCAAAGAGCATGGCCTCCCACTCATCAGGGGTAGGCTCTCGCTCTGTAACCACCTTGGGAGGGTCGTGCTCAACAAGCCCAGCATCCCTCTCTTGCACCAGAAGTCCACCCATCACCCCTTTGTACTCAAACTCTTCGTCTTCAATTCTGGGCCACGGATCCAAGAGAATCACCCTGAGGTTCTCTTTGGCAGAGAGTATCTTCAAGGCCTCCTCTGTGTAAGCAGGAGCGGCCAACACCTCTACAAACACCGAGACAATGCGCTCTGCCACATCCCTGTCCACCGGTGCCGTGCAGACGATTATGCCACCATAGGCAGAGACAGGATCACAGTCCCAGGCCTTAGTGTATGCCTCTATCAGCTTCTCACCCTTACCAACCCCGCAGGGGGTGTTGTGCTTCACGATCACAGTTACGCACTCACTGGTAAACTCCATGGCCAAAAGCGTGGCGGCGTTTAGATCATAAATATTGTTGAAAGAGAGCTGTTTGCCTTGAAGCTGCTTAAGATTTGCCATACCCACAGGGTGGCCACTGATTGCATAAAAGGCCGCCTTCTGGTGAGGATTCTCTCCGTATCTAAGCTCAAGCTCCCTTCTCAAAGGCACAGAAAGGTAAACCGGGAACCCATCTTCTCGTGAGAGGTAAGAGGAGATTATACCGTCGTATCTGGCCGTGTGGGCAAAGGCCTTCGCTGCCAAGGCCTTTCTCTCTTCAAGGGAAAAGTCCTCTCCCTTCTCCACCTTGGGAATTATCCAAGAGTAGTCATCTGGATCAACCACAATGAGCACATGGGCAAAGTTCTTGGCAGCAGCCCTAAGCATAGCAGGACCACCAATGTCTATCTGCTCAACCGCCTCAGGAAGGGTAACATCCTTCTTAGCTATGGTGGCTTCAAAGGGATAGAGGTTCACCACCACCATATCTATGGGTGGAATCCCGTGTTCCTCCATGGCCTTTATGTGGGCATCTTTACTGCGATCAGCCAGTATACCTCCGTGGATCTTGGGATGCAGGGTCTTCACCCTTCCGTCCATGATCTCAGGAAAGCCTGTAACATCACTCACCTTGGTTATGGACACCCCAGCATCCTCCAGAAACCTGGCGGTGCCTCCGGTAGATAGGATCTCAACTCCCGCCTTCTGAAGGGTCTTTGCCAGCTCATCTATCCCCTTCTTATTGGACACGCTTATCAAGGCTCTCTTTATAGGCATCTTCAAGATCTCCTTCTCACCAACAAAGGTTTATGGCTACTTACCAGAGTGGTTGGTCTCAATAAAGGCTAAAAGCGTCTCAGCACCTTGTAGAGGGTGGTACGTTGAGCAGGAACAAAGCCTGCATCTTTAATCACCCGCACCATCTCGTCCACAGAGGTGCGATACGTGGCCCCTGCTGCAGCCACCACGTTCTCCTCAATCATCGTTGAGCCTAAGTCGTCCGCGCCAAAGAAGAGGGCAACCTGTCCCATCTTTATCCCCTGGGTCACCCACGATGCCTGGACGTGCTGCACGTTGTCCAGGAATATTCTTGAGACCGCCAGCACTCGCAGATAGTCTATTCCCGTCTTTGGAGAGAGATGCTGCAACTGGGTATTGGGGGGCTGAAAGCTCCATGGGATAAAGGCGGTGAACCCTCCTGTGCGGTCTTGAAGCTCCCTCACCCTTGATAGATGCTCAACCACGTCCTCCCAGGTGTCTAAGGAGCCAAACATCATGGTGGCGCTGCTCTTAAGGCCCAGGCCATGGGCAACCTCCATGACCTCAAGCCACTGGCTGGAATTGATCTTCTTGGGGCTTATCCCTTTACGAACCCTATCGGATAGCACCTCTGCTCCCCCCCCAGGGATGCTGTCAATACCAGAGATTTTAAGCTCATCAAGGGCCTGGGCAAGGGAGAGTCCCTCTTTCTCGGCGTAGTACCAGATCTCAGGAGGAGAGAGCCCGTGAATGTGGAGCTGAGGAAACCTGCCCTTTATGTCCCTGAAGAGCTCCGTTATGTAGTTTAGGCCAAGCTGGGGGTTGAGTCCCCCCTGGATGAGAATAGAGGTTCCACCAAGGGCGAGAAGCTCATCAATCTTTCTGAACACCTCCTCTCTGGTGAGCGCAAAGCCTTCAGGATCCTCAGGCTCTCTCCAGAAGGCGCAGAACTTACACTGGTTTATGCAGATATTGGTGTAGTTTATGTTGCGGTCAATCACAAAGGTGACCATGGGCTCAGGGTTCAGCCTGAACCTCACCAGATTGGCCAGTTTCCCAAGAAGAAGTGGTGAGGCCTTCTTAAGCAGAAAGAGGGCATCCTCTTTTTCTATGCGTGCCCCTCTTTCAACCTGCCTCTCAATCCTCTCCAGCATCTCAAATCTCCACAAAGCCTATCTCAGGAAGGGAGGGAATCAGCCCCCTTTCAAAGATGAGCCTGAAGAAGAGGGCCATGCCTTCAATGTGCTTGTCAGAGAGGGCAAAAGAGAGGCCCTTCAGGTAATCAAGGCACTCCTCCTCAGAGAGTCCCGCTTGCCCGTGGTACTTCTGGGCTATCTCGTGCATCAGCAGCCTTCCCATATCCCTTGAGGCAAGCAGGGTGCGACTCACCTCTCTAACCTCTCTCCCCAAGGCCTCCCACACCTCTCTTCTCACACACCACACGGCAAACACAAAGGGCAATCCGTGCCTCTCATACCAGTACTGAGCCAGATCCACCACAAAGGGGTATCGTCCCCTCTTCTTCTCCCTCAAGGCCTCATCCCCTATGAGAAGCATAGCCTCAGGGGAGCAGTCTTTTTTACCCCCCAGCCTGAAACGGCGATATGTGGGAGTTATGCCCATGTCCTCTTCAAGAATGAACCTCACAAGGGTTGATGAGGTGAGTGAGCTTTTGGTTATCCATACCTCCCGCTGGTCCAGTTCTTGCAAAGGCCTTTTTGACAAAAAGAGAACGCTCTTCACCGGCCCCACAGCACCTATGCACAAGTCGGGAAGCAAGAGATACTCCCTGTGGTTCATGGCATACTCAACGCAGGAGACCACGGATATATCAAGAGCACCACTGTTGAGCATACGATTCAGCTCTGAGGGGGTGCCCTTCACAACGGTGACGCCGATTCCGTTGTGAGAGACCATGCCCCGTTCCCAAGCATAGTAAACAGGGATGGTGTTGAGGTACTCAACCTTACCCAGTCTAATCCCGTCTCTCTTCACAACCCTTCACTAACACCAAAGTACGAGCCCTGCAATTGAAAGCCTTGTGCAGCTTTGCGACACTGTGGTTATATTGAAGAATAAAAGAGATGAGGAGGATGGTGGCCCTGTGTACCTTGAATACTACGATCTGAAAGAGAAGCCCTTTGCCATCACCCCAGATCCCGACTTCATCTACCTGAACGACACCTTTCGCCAGGGGTTCAACGAGATAATCTACGCTATCCAGAACAAGCTGGGCCTTGCGGTGTTGATTGGAGAGGTGGGCACGGGAAAGACAACCCTTGCCAGAGCCATATTGAGAGAGCTGAGGAACAAATGCAAGACCGCATACATAATAAACCCATCATTGTCTTTTGAAGAGCTTGTAGGTGCTATTTTGCGAGATTTTGGGGAAGAGGATATCCCCCAAGGGCGAGAGGCTCTTTTGGCCAGGTTGAACGAATTTCTCCTTGACTCATACCACCAGGGCGAGACTGTGGTAGTCTTCATTGACGAGGCCCATCTGCTTGAAGAGAAGGAGCTTGAGAAGATACGACTTCTTTCTAACCTTGAAACCAACAAAGAGAAACTGTTGCAGATAGTCTTGATAGGCCAGCCCGAGCTTGGTCGCACCCTTTCAAAGCGCAGCATGAGACAGCTTAGAGACCGCATTGTGGTACAGGTGGGATTAGAACCTTTGAAGCCGAAAGAGGTGTGCGACTACATCTACCACAGACTGAGCTTGGCTGGAGACTCCGGAGTCCTCTCATTCACCCCAAGGGCCTGCAAAAAGATAGCGGCATTGTCCGCGGGAATCCCAAGGCGCATCAACATGCTGTGTGACAGGGCCCTGCTCGCCGCCTACGCAAAGCGCACCTTTGAGATAACCCCAAAGTTGGTGAAAGTAGCAGCAAAAGACCTCAACCGCGAGTTTCCACAGGAGGTCTTAAAGGAGAAACGAAAGGGAATAGGTTGGTCTGGATGGGTTCTCATCTTTACGACTCTGTGTATTGCTGGGGTGTTTTACATAAACCAGACCTTTTTCGGCTACTCTCCCAAAGAGCTCTTGAAGGAGCTTCTCATGGTGGGGAAAGCGGTGCCAGAGGCCATAGTCAATAATAAAGCCCAACAGGAAATCAAGCCTGCTCTATCCCAGAAGGCTCCCGAAAAGGTTCAAGAAGAGACCAGCACCTCTCCCCCTCCAACACCCAAAGAGAAAGAGCCATCAAAAGAAGAGAAAGAACAGCCACAACCACAAAAAAATGCTTTGGAACCCACCTCCAAACCCTCATTTGTGCCAACAACTCCCCAAAAGATTGAAGAGAGCAAGAAGAGACCATCCACGCCGCCCCAAAAGGAAAGCGCGCCGTCAAAGGAATCACCTACGGAAGGGAATAAGCAAACCGCATTAACCACAAAAGAGGCCGAAGAACCACCCCAAAAGAAGAAAGCTCAACAGGAAGCATCAAAAACCCCAAAAGTATCCACAGCCCCAAAAGCCAATGCCCAAAAACCTACAGCAAAAATGGAGAAGAAGCCCTCCGCCCAAAAGCCACAGCCCCAAAAGAGCAGCATTCAGAAAAAGAAGGCTCAAAAAGCCAGCTCAGAAGAGCCCAAGGCACAACAACCCAACAAACCAAAAGAGAAACATGAGAAACCGGCAATAACCGAGCCCATTCTCTCCCCAGAGACCGAGAAGACCATAGAGATGGAGGTTGAGAGATGGAAGAAGGCCATGGAGAACCTTGACGAAGCTACGCTAAAGGCCATGTACTCCCCCTCTCTCTACCCACAGCTTGAAGAGAGGTTGGAGGTGATGAGATCTGGGGGAGAAGAGAGGGAGATTCGTATTGAGAACCTGAAGATCACCCCCTTGGTGAATGGGGATATCAAAGTCACCTTTGAGCAACAGTATCTCTCTATGCGTTACTCTGACTATGGACTAACCACCCTGGTCTTTAGAAAGAAGGAGAAGAAGTGGATCATTGTGGGCAGCCAGTGGAAGTCCCTGTGAGAGAAGCCAAGGGGATCAACCAACAGGCTGCTTAATCCTCTCTATCTCAACACCCAAAGCGGCAAGTTTTTTGTCCAGCTGTTCGTAGCCTCTATCTAAATGATAGACCCTTGACACAATAGACTCCCCTTTAGCTGCCAGGGCTGCCAGCACCAGAGAGGCACTGGCCCTCAGGTCTGAAGCCATCACAGGGGCTCCTGTAAGGTGATCAACCCCCTGTATAACCGCCTTTCTGTCGCTCACGGTGATGTTTGCCCCCATGCGGGAAAGCTCTGCCACGTGCTGAAACCTGTCTTCAAAGATGTTCTCGGTGATCATTGAGGTACCCTTAGCTAAGGATAATAGCGCCATTAGCTGGGCTTGAACATCGGTGGGAAACCCTGGATAAGGCCAGGTGGAGCACTCTACAGGGAGTATTGAGTCGCCGCCCCTCCACGCCTCCATGGCACCGTCAGGATAGATCTCTATCTCTATTCCCGCCTCCCTCAGCTTAAGCAGCACCGCGTCCAAATGGCCGGGATTGCCTCCTTCCACCCTGATTCTGCCCCCGGTAATAGGGCCTATCATAAGCAGGGTTGCAGCCTCTATGCGATCGGGCATGACGTGGTGAGAGAAGCCTCTAAGCTCATCAACCCCTTTCACGGTTATCGTGGGGGTGCCTTCACCCTCAATCTGGGCTCCCATCTTGCGCAAGACCTGGCACAACTCGGTCACCTCGGGCTCTCTTGCGGAGTTCTCTATGGTGGTGACCCCATCTGCAAGCACAGCCGCCATAAGAACGTTCTCGGTTCCTGTGACGGTAACCTTGTCAAACACGATGTTGGTTCCTTTCAAACGGGAGCATTCAGCCAAAACGTATCCGCCCTCCACCTCTATCCTTGCCCCCATCTGCTGTAGAGCCTTCAGGTGAAGGTTTATGGGGCGAACCCCGATGGCACACCCCCCCGGCATTGAGACCTTGGCCTTGCCCAGCCTTGCAAGTATGGGGCCCAACACCAAGACCGATGCCCTCATCTTCTTCACCAAGCTGTACGGGGCCTCGTGGCGAGGGTTCTCTGGAGCAACCTCCATCCTTCTGTTCTTCTTGTCCCAGCTCACCCTCATCCCCAAAATCCCCATAAGCTCAACCATGGTCTCAACGTCCCTCAGGTTTGGTACTCCAGTGATCTCGCAGGGCTCTGTGGCCATCAACGAGGCTGCCAGTATGGGCAGGGTGGAGTTTTTGGCTCCGCTCACCCTCACCGTGCCTGAAACAGGCTCTCCACCCTTTATTCTCAAAGCATCTGCTGTGGTCATCTATCTCTCCTTTGTCCTAACAACGGTCACTACCCGATCCCTCCCCAAATGATCCTTCAAAACCTTCATACCATCATATCCTTTCCCTTTGAACAGAAGTTTCACCTTATCCACCTGCTGGGGAGAGATCTCAATGGCGAGCATACCGCCGGGCTTAAGGTGATGCGCAACCTGCAACACCAGTTGAGAGATCCAAAAGAGCCCATCTGGTCCTCCGTCAAGGGCTATCCTCGGCTCCATAGCCACCTCTCTTTGAAGAGATCCCATCTCAGAGGAGCTAACATAGGGCATATTGGCTACCACCACAGAGAACCTTTCCTCAGGTCTTATGCCCCTCATGAGACAGGTGCACACCAGACTGCATCTCTCCATCACCTTCAACCTAAGCAGATTCTCCTTAGCAACCTTAAGGGCCTCATACGAAACATCGGTACCAACACCAAGAACATGGCCACGATCTGCCAAGACGGATCCCAAGATGGCACCGCTACCAATCCCCACGTCACACACCAAGGGCGAGGGCTCTTTAGTATCATCAATAAAAGCTATGGCCTGTGCCACCAGAATTTCCGTTTCGGGACGAGGAATGAGAACCTGGGGCGTCACCTTAAATCTATGCTTCCAGAACCACTCAAACCCTGTGATGTACTGAAGAGGCTCTCCTGCCATGCGACGCCTCAACATAGCTTTGTACTCTTCAAGCTCCTCAAGGTTCATGGGACGGTCAAGGGAGGTGTATAACTCCACCCTGCTGAGGTTAAGCAGCACCGAGAGCATCTCTTCGGCGTCTCTGCCGTGCTGAGATATTCCCTTTTCTCTCAGCAGCTCCTTTGCCCTAACCAGAACCTTACCTACTGTCCATTTCGTCCTATTCATGACACTTGAAAATAGTCTGCTAAACAGTATGCTTGCAACAATCACCTTCGGGAGGACAAGATGGAGAGAGAATTTTTAAGAATAAAGCGCTTACCACCCTACGTTTTTGCAATAGTCAACGAGCTAAAATACAAAGCGAGACGGCGAGGGGAAGACATCATAGACCTGGGAATGGGAAACCCTGATCTTCCCACCCCTCCCCACATAGTTGAGAAGCTTATTGAGGCAGCACAGAAGCCCCACAACCACAGGTACTCTGCCTCAAGGGGCATAACCAAGCTAAGAGAGGCCATCTGCAACTGGTACAAACGCCGCTACGACGTTGACTTAGACCCTGAAACAGAGGCCATCGTCACCATTGGTGCAAAAGAGGGGCTCTCTCACTTGGCCTTAGCAATCATAAGACCGGGAGACGTGGCACTGGTACCAACCCCCACCTATCCCATACACGCCTACAGCATGGTGATTGCCGGAGGAGATCTGCGAAGCATTCCCCTCTCTAAAGGAGACGATCTCTTTGACAGCCTCGTGAGGGCGGTTAAGCACACCTGGCCCGTACCCGAGGTGCTGCTGCTGAGTTTTCCCCATAACCCCACCACCTTGGTTGTGGATAAAGATTTTTTCCGCAAAGTTATAGAGTTTGCCAAAGAGCACAACATCTACGTGATCCATGACTTCGCCTACGCAGACCTCACCTTTGACGGCTACACCCCTCCAAGCATCATGGAGATTGAGGGGGCTAAGGATGTGGCGGTAGAGATGTTCTCTCTGTCAAAGAGCTATAGCATGGCAGGATGGAGGGTGGGATTTGTTGTGGGCAACAAAGACCTGGTTGGAGCCCTTGCAAAGCTTAAAAGCTACTACGACTACGGCATATTCCAGCCCATCCAGATAGCGGCCATTGTGGCCCTTAACGGCCCCCAGGACTGCGTTAAAGAGATAGTTGAAACCTACCGCAAAAGGCGGGACGTACTGGTGGACGGACTGAACCGCATGGGTTGGAAGGTTGAGAAGCCCAAAGGCACCATGTTTGTCTGGGCAGAGATACCCGACGAGTTCAAAAAGATGGGCTCCTTAGAGTTCTCAAAGTTTCTTCTGAAAGAGTGCAAGGTGGCGGTCTCTCCAGGGGTTGGCTTCGGATACAACGGAGACGACTTTGTGAGGTTCGCTTTGGTGGAGAACGAGCAGAGAATCCGTCAGGCCCTTAGGGGAATGAGACAGGTTCTGGGAGGCTCCCATTGAGCAACCCCATTGGAGTAGGACTGATCGGAGCAGGCACCATAGGATGCGGCGTTGCGCGGCTCCTGCTTGAGAGCAGAGAGCTGCTAACCCAGAGGGTGGGAACCCCTCTCAACTTGGTGAAGGTGGCAGACATAGATTGGGAGCGAGATAGAACCTTCAACATCCCAGAGGACCTTAGAACCACCGAGGCAGAAGAGGTGATAAACCACCCAGAGGTCTCAATAGTGGTGGAGCTTATTGGAGGGATAGAGCCTGCCAAAAGCTTCATTATTGAAGCCCTAAACAAGGGCAAACACGTGGTGACTGCCAACAAGGCCTTATTGGCAGAGTCTGGCAAAGAGATTCTTGACGTGGTGATGAGAGACGGGGCAGACCTGGGCTTTGAAGCCAGCGTTGCAGGGGGAATACCCATAATACTGGCACTAAGAGAGGGCCTGGTGGCCAATCGCATAGTGGGAATGTACGGCATCATCAACGGCACAGCCAACTTCATTCTAACCAAGATGGAGGACGAAAACCTCTCTTTCAATGAGGCCCTCTCACAGGCCCAGGCCTTGGGATACGCAGAGGCGGATCCCACCTTAGACATAAACGGCACAGACGCAGCCCACAAAGCGGTGCTTCTGGCCTCTTTGGCCTACGGCAGGCTCTTTCAGCTTCCAGACGTTCACGTTGAAGGAATAGAAGAGATAGACATAAGGGACATACGCTATGCTCAGGAGATGGGCTACACCATTAAGCTTTTGGCCATCATTAAGGGAGAGCAAGAGCAGGTTGAGATTCGGGTGCATCCCGCCTTGGTACCCTCTCAGCACACCCTCTCAAAGGTGAAAGGGGCCTTCAACGCAATCTACGTTGAGGGAGACGCCGTAGGGCCCACCATGTTCTACGGCAAAGGGGCAGGAGAGATGCCCACTGCAAGTGCCGTGGTTAGTGACATTGTAGCCATAGCCCGCAACATTCTCTCTGGGGCATCTCGCCGCACGGCGCCCTTCTCTTACCGAAACCTCTCTAACGGGGTAAAAGTTAAACCCATGAGCGAAGTAGAGTCGCGCTACTACATGAGATTCTCGGTGCTTGATAAACCAGGGGTGCTGTCATCTATTGCAGGAATCCTCGGCAACCACGGCATAAGCATAGAGTCGGTGATCCAGAAGGGGCATCAGACCCACAGAGAGAGTGTTCCTGTGGTTATGATGACCCACCACGCAATTGAGGAACACGTGCAGAAGGCCTTGAAAGAGATAGACAAACTGCCCATAGTTGTTCATCCCACAGTGCTCATCAGGGTTGAGGGATAGAAAATTTGGGATTTAAGGTGGGTTCTATTGACTAAGGCAGAATCCTATGGTTTAAGGAGCCCGCTTTTCAGGCAGGTGGGCCGCTAGCTCAACTGGCAGAGCAACGGACTCTTAATCCGTTGGTTCCAGGTTCGAGTCCTGGGCGGCTCACCAATAAAATCAACAACTTACAAATGACACAAAAAGGCGAGAGGCGTTTTTTCTAACCTGTTTCTAACCAAGAGTTGTTTTTACCACCTCATGGCGGTTCTGGTGCTTATGCCGGTACGCCTCGCAACCTCTGTAGGAGTGAGACCCACTGCTCGAAGGATGGCAAAGGTTACCTTGTTAAGTCCTGTTTTTGTCACCTGCCCCATTTTGGCCTCACAGACTACAAACTACCTTCTCATCTCTATCCTATAAACCTTGGGACCAGAAAAGAAGATTAGATGGGTTGACAACTCTCCTTTGTAGTACCACACCTCTCTTCTATCATAATCGGCTACCCCTTCAGCTATCACCTCCACCCGATCTGGCTTGCCAAGCCACCTTAGCACCTCTCTCTTCGTGGTACCCTTAGAGATGATCCGTCCCTTTGCTCGCATGGAACGAATGCGTACTCCCCACGCAGGGGCAGTTGCCAGGATGATACCTATAAGCACCAACACACCGACCTTTGCTCTAACTTTCATATCCCCGCTTCTTAAGCTCATCATGGCATCCCTCTGTCATGTTTTTGGCATATGCCTATAAATAATCTATCTCTTAATGACTTAAATATCAAGTACCTTGGAGATCTTCTTAGTCTTTTACTATAAAGAAGCCAATCCCTCCCACGATAAGCACGCCAACCCATTGCGCCAGTAGCATAGGTACATTTACAGAGGCATACTCAAAGTTCTTTGGAGGCTTAAATATCCAGCTATACCCAACATTTATATAACCTCCACTACTCCAAAGCTCATGGTATGGCGGATAAAAAAGCATAGCTATAACTACCACTATCACTGCTACCAAGACACCCTTTTGTTTTATGTTCATAACTCAACTCCCTTGATTTGTCTAACTTGGCTTTTTTAAGATATTCAAGTCATTTCGCCTTGGTTTCCATATACTTAAAATACCGCTTCTCTATTAACTCCCACATCCAAACACCCCAGAAATAGCCACATATACAACCTATAATCACTAAAATGATGGCAAGAAGAGGAGAAACATTATTGCTCCATAAGAATAAATTTAAAACTGTAGCAAGAACTCCGCATATTAACACTCCACGAACCCATATAAAATGCGTACGACCTTTTTGCCTGGTTTTAGCCCATCTTCTAAACTGCTTCTCATTCATATCCAGCACCTCCTCTTGACAACAAAACACGCCGAGGTCTTTGGGGTATTTGATCATTGACTGAACCCCTAACATCTGGAAGTGATCGTCTCTCAACTGCCATAATCATGGAAGACGCTCTCCAAGTGTACGAGAAGTATAACCAAACTTTGGTACGGCAAGATATATTATCCCCTTACGGTTAACATAGAAGGAATGTTTCTCAAGAAAAGTAAGATCTGGCATAAGTTTTATCCTTGACCTATAAACAAGGATCTTACCCCCTGCTCCATCAGAGAATTCGGCATCGGGTGGACCCCAAGCAATCAGAAGTTCATGCACTGGAGCACCTTTCCAGCTCTCCACAATCTCGCTTTTCTTTTTTATATATTTCTTCATCGTTCTCGTAAACTCTCTAATATGTCTATCTTGTGCCAAAATCTTATGAGGAACTATAAAACTTACTGTTGCCACAAGTGAGAGCAAAATAAACAACAACGAGCAGTTGCACCTCCACTTGTGATGATCTTTGCTTACTCCACATTTTATCATGGCTAATTCCTCCCACCTGGCCAAGAGAAATTGTAACATGAGAACGTGAAAGTTGTTGGCCTATAGTCTGTTACACCTATGCTGATGTTACTTTGCCACAAAAAGGGTGTCAAGAGGGTTGATGGGATTTTAAGGAAATCTCTCCTGTGT
>JALWSI010000171.1 GCA_027080315.1 bacterium
CCACCATAAACCGGTGAAAGCTGTCCTGAAGGTGGTCAAGAAGGGCCCATTGGGAGTTAATCTCGTACTCAAGGTCTCTGAGCTCCGGGTAGTCATCAAAGGCCTTAAGAACGCAAATTGGACACTGAGAGGCATTGGTGCCATTCAGAGCTGATGCATTGCCCACTGGCAAAAGGGGTGCTTCTCCCGTGAGGTTTCCAGATGGTTTAACCAGAGCCTCTGGGGGAATGAGGGGAAGGCCCTCAGCCTTCTTTATCACCACCTTGGCAGTTGCATTTGCCCGTTTCTCTCTAAGATTGCCCTTGTGATGGGCGGCACAACCCCAGTTAAGGATAGCAGCACTAACGAGAGCGGCGAAAAGAAGAGTCTTTCCCAAACCTCCCATGGGTCTCAACTCGCCTTCATCCCCATAATCAGAAGAAGCTCTCTAACCGCCTTTGCAGCAAGAAGGGAAGAGGCCCCTGTGGGATCGCAGGGGGGCGAAAGCTCAACCACATCACAGCCCACAAGGTTGAGTTTGGAGACCAAGGATATCGCCTCAAAAAGCTCCTGGGAGGTTATACCCCCGGGCTCCGGAGCCCCCGTGCCAGGGAGAAATCCTGGATCAACCACATCAAGGTCAAGAGAGAGATAACAGGGACGGTCTCCTATCCTTTCAAGCACAAGGGGAAACTCTTTCAGGCCAAAGGGAGCCCCAGGCTGTATCTCTCTGGCCCGGGCAAACTCATCGCGGGTTCCAGAGCGTATGCCCACCTGAAAGAGCGATTCTGGCTGAAGCAGATTATGCACATGGTACATAACCGTGGCATGGGAGAGTTTTTCTCCTTCGTAATCGCTGCGAAGGTCAAGGTGCGCATCTAACTGAAGCACCACAAGGTTGGGCCAGCGCTTAACAAGAGCGGATACCACTGGTAGGGTGAGGAGATGCTCACCCCCCATAATAACCATCCGATTGTCGTCGCAGGAGTAGAGGGAAGCAACAGCCTCCTCAACCATCCTCAAAGAGCGGCTAAGCCCCCCGGGAGGAAGCGGTAGATCCCCCAGATCTCCAATAGAAAAGTCCTCAAGATCTGCGTCAAGCATGGGGCTATAGCTCTCTAATGCCTCTGAATAGAAGCGGATAGAGTGGGGACCAAACCTGGTGCCGGCTCTGAAAGAGGTGGTGCAGTCCAAAGGCACCCCCAGAAGATTAACCCTTTGGAGAGAATCTAAGCTGCCATCCACCGTTGAGAGAAACCTCACTCCTTCACCTCCTCAAGCACCTTAAGCCTCAAACGGGTTATCCGGGTACCTTCAACACCTTCAACTGTGAGCTTTACGTTTCCCACCACCACCTCGTCCCCTGGCTCAGGCAGGTGCCCCACCATGTGAAACACAAGACCTCCAACGGTGTCTATCTCATCAAAGGGAAATAGAGACTCCTCTTTCAGGTGGGGAAACCTGAGCAGAAACTCGTCTATGTCCATAAGGGGTGAGATGGAGAAAGAGCCATCTGAGAGCTCTATGAAGTCGTCTTTGTCCTCCTCTTCATACTCATCGGCGAGCCTTCCAACAATCTCTTCAAGTATGTCTTCAAGGGTGACAAGACCCTCTATGCCTCCGTACTCGTCCACCACTATCGCCATGTGCTTCTTGTTTTTCTGGAACTCTTTGAGCAGATCGGTAATGGGCTTGCTCTCTGGCACAATGTAGAGCTCTCTCATCACATCCTTCAAATGTTCTATCTTTGATATTCCAAAGGGAATACCCACAATATCCTTAAGATACAGAAGTCCAACAAGCCTCTCCTTGCTCTCTTCGTACAGGGGAACCGCCCTGAAACTAATCCCTTTCAACTGCCTGTAAGCCTCCAAAGGAGGGGTGTTAACATCTATGGCCACCATCTCAGCTGCAGGGGTCATCACCTCATCCACAGTGGTGTCGGTAAACTCAAAGACGTTGTGAATCATCTGTCTTTCTTCCTTCTCAATTCCTCCCTCTCTGGCCCCCACATCAACCAATACCTTTATGTCCTGCTCCATTATGCTTCCGCTCTCCCTCTTTGAGGAAACAACCCCTGCTATGGCGGAGAGAAGCCATCTGAAGGGCCAGATGAAGAGGTAAAAGGCGCGCAAGGGCACAGAGACCGTTAGGGCCCATTGAAGAGGGTACCTTATGGCCAAAGACTTTGGAAACATCTCTCCATAAAAGACCAGCACAAGGGTCATCACCGCCACAGCCACCCCTATGTACCTGTCTCCCCACAGCTTCATGGCAACCGAGGCAGCAGTGGCTGAAGCCGCAACATTCACTATCTCGTTGCCAATAAGCACCGTGCTAAGCAACCCCTCCCTGTCAGAGAGGAGGGATCTTAGCACCCTGGCCCTGAGCCCCTTTCTCTCCTCAAGCTCCGCTCTGTGAAGGGAGGTTAGGGAGAACAAGGCCGTCTCACTCCCTGAGAACATAGCCGAAAGGGTTAAAAGCACGGGTAAGAGAAGGGCCCTACCAAGCAGCTCAGAGTCCATTTTAGCCCACCATCACATTGGCTTCTGGGTACCTTATCTCTGGAGGCGGCGCCCCTGCCTGGGCCAAGGCAAGCACAATGGTCAATGGCCCCACCCTGCCAGCCAGCATCAGAATGCTCAACAACACCTTTGAAGCAGGGGAGAGCATGGGGGTTATCCCAGTGGAAAGGCCCACGGTGCCAAAGGCAGAAACCACCTCAAAGAAGACCTGGGTTATTGAGAACCGGGGATCAATCTCAAGAAGCAGAAGGGTGTAAACCACCACAAGGCATAGAGAGAGAAAGAAGATCGCAAAGGCCTTTGAGATCACCTTTGAGGGAATGGTTCTCTTCATGAGCACCGTATGGCTGCTCTCCTTTATTGTGGCCCAGATGGAAGAGATAACCACCACAAAGGTTGTTGTCTTTATGCCGCCACCGGTACCTCCTGGTGACGCCCCGATAAACATGGCCAAGGTGAGTAGGATTAGTGTTGGCTCTCGCAACCGGTTTATGGGAACCGTATTGAACCCAGCTGTTCTTGGGGTGACAGACTGGAAGAGCACCGCCCAGAATCTCTCATTCCAGGTGAGATGAGCAAGTATGCCATGTCTCTCAAAGAAAAGGATGAGCAAAGCCACGGATATTATGAGAAAGAGGGTTGCCCTTATCACTATGCGGGTATGGAAAGAGAGGTTCACCCTCTCCTCACCATGACCCGAACGCCAGAAGCCTCTCCAAAGCTGGTGCAACACCGGAAACCCTATACCGCCCATCACTATGAGCATCATCACCGTGAAGTTTACCAAAGGATCGCCCACAAACCTTGAAAGGCTGTCTGAAAAGAGACCAAAACCGGCATTACAAAAGGCCGAGATGGAATGGAAAACCGCATAATAGGGCGCTCTGCTCCAACCCACCTCCTGGGCCATGGATGGAAGCAACAGCATCGCTCCAATAGCCTCAAAGAGCATGGTGAAGAGAAAGATGTTTCGTATGAGCTGAAAGAGGCTTTCAGTGTCGTAGTAGTTCAATGCGTCTTGAATCAGCATCCTCTCCCTCAAAGAGAACCTCTTTTTACCCCCCAGAGAGAGGAAGAAGGTAGAGAAGGTCATTATTCCCAATCCCCCAAGCTGGATAAGGATTAGGATCACCACCTGGCCTGCAAAGGAGAAACGGGATCCGGTGTCAACCACAACAAGCCCCGTAACGCAGACGGCAGAGGTGGCTGTAAATAAAGCGTTTATGAAACCGACGGATTGACCGTTAGAAGAGGCCCAAGGCATTGTGAGGCAGATCGCCCCAATGAGAATGGCCCCCACAAAGCTACCCACTATGGCCCGGGGAGGGGAGAAGATGGTCTGAGATATATCCATCACCTACTTTACGTGGTGTCTCAATTCGGGAGGCAACAGCTCTCTCAGCTCTCTCAAGAAATCGGTTACGTCTTTGAACTGTCTGTAAACCGAGGCAAATCTAACGTATGCAACCTCGTCAGTATCCCTGAGCATGGCGATCACAAACTCCCCTATCTGTTGAGAAGAGACCTCTGGCTCACCTAAGGAGACAATCATCCTCTCAATCTGGTTCACCATGTCTTCCTGCTCTTCCACACTCACAGGTCTCTTCTCAAAGGCCTTCCGTATGCCTGAGAGCAGCTTCTCTCTCAAGTAAGGCTCTCTACGCCCATCCTTCTTGATCACCATGGGCATGCTTTCTTCTATCCTCTCGTGGGTTGTGTAGCGCTTTCCACAAGAGAGGCACTCTCTCCTCCTGCGCACCACGAGCCCATCCTTGCTCATGCGCGAGTCAATCACCTTGTCCTCAAGACTGTGACAGAAAGGACACCTCATACTCCAATCTCTCCTTCCGGCATGGGCATCTGCTCTATCTCCACCTCTGCCTCCTTCAGCATCTCCATAGAGAGGGGATCGGGATACCCCTCTAAGTAGTAGATGGCCTTAACCCCCGCGTTTATCAGCATCTTGGTACAGATGATACAGGGAAAGGTGGTTGAATAGAGCACCGCCCCCTTTATGGAGACCCCAAAGAGGGCGGCTTGAATAATGGCGTTCTGCTCTGCGTGGAGCCCCCTGCATATCTCGTGGCGCTCCCCCGAGGGGATCCCCAGCTCTCTTCTCAGGCAACCCCTCTCGGAACAGTGGATAATACCACTTGGGGGGCCATTGTAGCCAGTTGAGAGAATCCTCTTGTCCCTCACAAGCACCGCTCCCACCTTTCTCCTGAGGCAGGTGGAGCGTGTGGCCACCATCCTGGCAATGGTGAGAAAGTAATCATCCCAAGAGGGACGGTCTTTCTCATCCAGAGAAGGTTCCACCCTCAGGGCACCTCCTCGTTGAGGATCTCAGGATAAAGTGGGAACTTAGTGCAGAGCTCTTCAACCTCTCTTCTCACCTGGGCAATAACCTGTTGGTCGTCTCTATTCTCAATAACCTTGGTTATCATCTCGCCTATCTGCTCCATCTCTGACCTGCCCATGCCCCTGGTGGTGATTGCCGGAGTGCCAATGCGAATACCACTGGCCACAAAAGGCTTCTCTGGATCAAATGGAATCATATTCTTGTTAACGGTAATTCCCGCCTTCTCCAAGGCGGCCTCAGCATCCTTTCCGGTTACAGACTTATTCCTCAAGTCAACCAGCATCAAGTGGTTGTCGGTTCCTCCAGAAACCAGTCTGAATCCGTTCTTCACCAGGGTGTTGGCCATTGTCGCGGCGTTATCAATAATGGCCTTCTGGTACTCTTTGAACTGAGGGGTCAACGCCTCTTTAAAGGCAACCGCCTTTGCCGCAATCACGTGCATTAAGGGACCGCCCTGTATACCAGGAAAGACGGTCTTATCAATGAGTTGGGCAAACTCCTCGTGGCACATGATCATGCCTCCACGGGGCCCTCTAAGGGTCTTGTGTGTGGTGGTTGTGACAAAGTGACAATGAGGGAAAGGGGAAGGATGAAGCCCTGCTGCCACTAAGCCTGCAATATGAGCGATGTCCGCCATGAGCAGTGCGCCGCACTTATCGGCAATGGCTCTAAACCTCTCAAAGTCTATAACCCTGGGATACGCACTGGCCCCCACCACAATCAGTTTGGGTCTCTCCTTGAGGGCTATCTCTTCAACCTCGTCATAGTTGATGGTTTCCGTCTCTCTATCCACCCCGTAAAAGACCACATTATACATCTTGCCCGAGAAGTTCACAGCGGCACCGTGGGAGAGGTGCCCTCCATGGGCAAGGTTCATGGCCAGCATGGTGTCTCCGGGCTGAAGCACTGCAAAATAGACCGCCATGTTGGCCTGGGTGCCAGAATGAGGCTGAACGTTCACATGTTCGCACCCAAAGATCTCTTTGGCCCTCTCACGGGCCAGTTCCTCCGCCACATCCACAAACCCGCAACCGCCGTAGTACCGCTTGGCAGGGTACCCTTCGGCGTACTTGTTGGTCATTACACATCCCTGGGCCTGAAGCACTGCAAGGCTTGCAAAGTTCTCCGAAGCAATAAGCTCCAAGGTGAAGGCCTGTCTCTTCACCTCGCTCAGGATCGCCTCTGCAAGCCCCCTGTCACAGTTCCAGATATGCTCCATCATGAGCCTACTCTCCTTTCCTGCTGTTCCACTCAATAAGGGTGAGACGGCGCTGATGGCGCCCTCCCTCAAAAGGGGTGTTTAGCCACACCTCAAGCAGGTGCTTCGCCACCTCTTCTCCAATCACCCTGCCCCCCATAACCAGAAGGTTGGCATCGTTATGGCGTCGGCTCATCTCTGCAGTGTAGGCGTCATGGCAGAGGGCAGCTCTTATTCCCCTGAACCTGTTTGCCGCAATAGACGCCCCTATGCCAGTACCGCACATGAGCACTCCCCTTGAGATATGGCCATCAAGAATCCCTTTGCAGATAGCAGCGGCATAATCGGGATAGTCAACAGAGTTGGTGCTGTTGGTGCCGTAATCCATAACCGTGTATCCCAAAGACTCCAAATGCTCCTTCACCGCCTCTTTCAAACAAAAGCCTCCGTGGTCAGAGGCCACTCCTATAAGCTCAAACGCCACTTCAACCCCCTTAATGCCCTAAAGGGCCGATTCTCCCCTCTCTCCAGTGCGAATCCGCACCGCCTCCTCAACAGGAGACACAAAGATCTTTCCATCACCTATTCTCCCCGTATGGGCTGCCCGTTCAATGGCATCCACCACATCGTAGGCCATATCCGCAGGCACCACTACCTCTATTCTTATCTTGGGAAGAAAGTCTATCACGTACTCTGCCCCTTTGTAGAGCTCTGTATGCCCCTTTTGACGCCCAAAGCCCTTCACCTCCATAACGGTTATTCCAGCAACCCCTATCTCCTCCAGGGCCTCCTTCACATCGTCAAGCTTAAAGGGCTTTATTACCGCCACTATCCTCTTCATTATCTTCCCCCTGCTCCCATAGGTAGGTGGAGAGTATGCAAGCCACCACACTTTGTAAAGGGTCGTCCCTTTTCAAACACTACATCATGGGGTATAAGGAAGAGCATGAGCATAATAGAAGAGGCCTTACAGAGAAAAGCCGAAGAGGAGAGAGAGAAGAACGGTCAAGAAGGGCAAGGTGTTGCCCCTCCTCCGGTTAGGCCTCCCCGAAAACCCGAAGAGAAGAGAGGTCCCCTGTTTTGGATTCTTGTGGTGCTTTTGGTGATCTCTGTGGGTATTGTGAGTGGTCTCGCCTCGTATCTCTACATCTTTGGTGGCAGCCTTAGCGACCTCGCCTACCTGCTTCCTGTCTCACGAGAAGAGCAGGTGGCGCCCCCTAAGCCCTTCTCTCCACCAAAGGCTAAGGGGAAGGAAGAGATCCCACCAGCAGAGCCCAAGCATGAAGAGGCCATGGCCAAGAACGAAGCAGGAGAAAAAGAAGAAGAGAAAGAGCCTGGAATTGTCCCACCTCCCCAAGAGCTGAAGTCTCCATGGAGGGTGTTGACCTCTCAGGAAAAGGGAGCTGAAGCCTCAGAAAAAGCCCCCAAAGAGGCATCTCAGGCTATTACGCAAAAAGGGGAGAAAAAGGAGCTACGGAGAAACCTGAAAGTGGCCCTTCAGAACCTCAACCGCATGGGTATCCCCCTTGCCAATCCCATGATGGAAGCACCCAACACCATGGAACAGCCCAAAAAGATGATGGCTCAAAAGGCTCAACAGCCTGTAGTAAAAACTGCACCATCCCCTTCTCCAAAGATGGCATCAGGAATGGCAAAAACGGTAAATGAGAAGCCGCAAAAGCATCTCGCCCCCAAACCCAATCTCCCAGCCATGGTATCAGCAAAGAAAGCCTCTCCTCCTATCTCCGGCAGTGAAGTGGAAAAGCATAACATCCCTAAATCTCTCACCACCGTTCAAAAGAGAGTAGAAGCATCCCAGAAGGCCATTGTGGCAGCAAAAGAAACACCCCCAGAGTCTCAAAAAAGGGAGATGAAGACAGAAAAAGATACAAAACCCCAACAGCCGAGCCCCCCACCTCTGAGAGAAGAGGCGGAAAGCAAGATTGAGGTATCCACACACAAGGCACCTGAGCATCCCTATTACCAGGAAGAGAAGGTGGAAGAGGTGGCACCGGGAACCATGGAGTTTCAAAAGGCCCAAAAGCCCAATCCCAAAGAGGTGGTGAAAAGATACCTCAGGCTCGCAATAGACTTCCAGGAGAAGGGGGACGACACCCACGCCATAAGGCTTTACAAAAAGGTCCTTGAGAAGGAACCAAACTGCGTGGAGGCACTGAACAACCTCGCCTCAATCTACCTGAAGAAGGGCATGATCTGGCGGGCAGAGCCTTTGATCAACAAGGCCTTTGCCTTTGCCCCCCACAAGGTGGAGGTGATAACCAACAAGGCCTATATTGAGTTCAAAAAAGGACACTACTTCTTAGCGGAAGGCCTTTGGCATCAGGCACTTAACTACAACTCCTCATACGTGCCAGCCATGCTGGGCCTGGGCACCCTCTACCTTGCAGAAGGATGCCCCACAGATGCCCAGAGGATTCTGTCTCAGGCCTTAGAGCTTGAACCCAACAACCCCAAGGTTATCTACAACCTCGCCTTAGCCATGGACAGATGCGAGCGATACGAAGAGGCCATCTCCCTCTACCAAGAGCTGCTCAATCATCACCAGTCCATGCCCCAGCAGGTGATATCCAAGGTGGTGGCACGCCTCTACGAGCTTCAGAAGAGCCGTGAAGGAACAGGCATAAAGGCCATGAAGAGAGAGAAGGGAACCTGGTAAGTGGCAAAGAAGCGCTTAGGAGACCTGCTGGTTGACATGGGGTTTCTCACCCCAGCAAAGCTGGAGGTGGCCCTAAAAGAGCAGAAGAGAACGGGAGAGCTATTAGGACAAACCCTTGAGAGATTAGGATTCACCTCTCCTGAGAAGATGGCCTTGGTTCTGGCCGCCCAGGCGGGAATACCCTTTGTGAACCTCAAAGAGGTGAAACCCCAGCTTGAAGCCATAGAAGCCCTTGGCGAAGACCTGGCAAGGGAGTTTCACGTGCTGCCCATTGAGCTCAAGGGCAACACCTTGGTTGTTGCAACAGACAACCCCTACGACGTCCTTGCAGTTGACAGGTTAAAGGAGAGATCTGGACGAGACATTGAGATAAGGGTGGCAGAGCCGGAGCTGATTTCCTCCCTCATAGACGAGTACTACGGCATAAAGGGAGTCACGGACAAGGACTTGGAGCTCGCCATCCAAGAGGTCCTGGCATCCTTGGGGGGAGAAGGGCTGGAGTCTCCCCTTGTAAACTTCGTTGAGAAACTCATAGGCAACGCCCTTAAGGAGGGCTGCACCGACATCCACATTGACCCTGGAGACAGGGTGACCCGAATAAAGATGAGGCTTGACGGGGTTCTCTACCAGAAACTGGCGGTTCCCAAAGACCTGCATCCCCCCATTGTGAACCGCATCAAGATACTGGCAGAGCTGGACATCTCAGAGCAGAGAGTCCCACAAGATGGCCGAATTGGCATGAATATTGGGGGCAAAAACATAGACATCAGGGTCTCAACCCTCCCCACGGTGAGGGGAGAAGCGGTGGTGATGAGGCTCTTAGACAAGAGCCGGCTTCTGCTCGGGCTTGAGGATTTAGGGTTTTCTGAAGAGAACTATGTCAGGTTCAAGGAGCTGATAAACAAGCCCTTTGGAATGATCTTGGTGACGGGTCCCACGGGATCCGGTAAGACCACAACCCTGTACGCAGCCCTCTCTTCAATAGACGTGGTGAGCAAGAACGTGATGACCATTGAAGATCCCGTTGAGTACGAGCTCTCCATGGTTAGGCAGTCGCAGATAAATCCCCAGGCTGGATTCACCTTTGCCTCGGGACTCAGGTCCGCCTTAAGGCAAGACCCTGATGTGATTCTTGTGGGAGAGATAAGGGATAAAGAGACAGCAGACATGGCCATTCGCGCTGCCCTCACAGGTCACCTGCTCTTCTCAACCCTTCACACCAACGACGCCGCAGGAACCATCACGAGGCTCATAGACATAGGGGTCTCCCCATTCCTCCTCCCCTCAACCCTCCTTGCAGCCATGGCCCAAAGGTTAGTGAGAAAGGTCTGCAATCACTGCAAAGAGAGTTACGAGGCATCGCCAAAAGAGAAAGAGATTCTGGGAGCGCCCACAGATCAGCCCTTGGAGTTAGTGAGAGGGAAGGGGTGCCCTTACTGCCGCAATACAGGCTACAAGGGAAGGATGGCGGTCTTTGAGATGCTCACCATGAACCCCGAGATAGAGGAGCTGGTGCTCAACAACGCCCCCAGTAGCAAGATCAAGCGCGCCGCAGTGGAGAACGGCATGACCGATCTTAGGCACGACTGTATCTCCAAGGTTCTGGCAGGGAAGACCACTGTGGAAGAGCTAATAAGGGTGATTGGATAAGGATCACCCTTTGTAGATGTATCTCTCAAACCAACGATGGTAAGCGGTCCAGTTGCCCTCGGTGTTATCCTTCTGAATAAAGACATCAAACCCCGAAAGCTTTGAATCCATCTCGTCAAGAAAGTGGATAAGCACTGCCTCTTTGAACATGGGTCTCTGGGCGGCTCCCACCTCAGGCTCACCGTGGTGGCTCGCCACAATGTGTTGAATCTTCAACGAAAGCTCAGGGGGAAAGCCCTCAATCTCGCCAATGAGCCTGGCAAGAATCTGCCCCCCCAGCATGACGTGTCCCATCAGCCTTCCCTGGTCTGTGTACTCAGGCTGGCTCTCCTTCCAGAATATCTCCTCAACCTTGCCTATGTCGTGAAGGAGGCCCCCGGCAATGAGGAGATCCTTGTTTAGGTCAGGATACACCTTGCACCAGAGCAAATAGGCTCCCTTAGCTATGGCCAAAGAGTGTTCAAGAAGCCCCCCCACGTAGGGGTGATGGATCTTGATGCCTCCAGGAGCAGAGCAGTAGGCCTCTCTCAACTCAGGGTCATTCCACACCTTCATAAGAAGGGTTTTGAGGTACTCATTCTCCACCTGCTCAACAAGAGAGAGCCACTCCTTCTCCATGGTCTCAAGGTTCCTGGGAGACCTGGGCATCAGCGCCTTAATCTCCTCTGGAGAGGCGTGGCTCATCACCTCAACAACCACCTGAACATTGCCCTTCCAGGAGGTGGCCCTTCCCTCAATCTTCACAACATCGCCCTTCTGGAAGCTGGAGTTGAGCTCCTCCACATTCTCCCAAGCCTTGGCCTCCACCTCTCCCGTATCGTCTGCAAGACCCAAAGCAAGGTAGTTCTCGTCAACGTTGGTCTTCTTCTGTTTAAGGTCCTTGTACGAAAGGCGGTAAACCCCCTCCACCCGGGCTCCAGGGGTTATCTCTTTAACCTTCATGGCTCCTCAAGGCCTTAAGTAGGAAGGAGGCAAGGTGCTCAACCTTAATGTCCAAACCCGCCTCTTTAACCCCTTGGGTCAGCTGCATGATGCAGCTGGGGCATGAGGTTAAGAGGCACTCTGCCCCGCTATTTTCAAGCCACTCCATCTTTCTTCTCAAGATCTCCTTTGAGACAGGGGGATGGGTGAACCTGTAGAGGCCAGCACCACCACAGCAGAGAGACTCCTCGTCGCCTCTCACCAGCTGCACCCCTTCAACCCTCTCAAGCAAAGCGTAAGGCTCCTCTTTGACCCCTGCATGGCGACCCAGATGGCAGGGCAGATGGTAGGCAACTGTGGCATTTAGGGAACCAAAGGACTTCTCAGGAAACCTTTTCAAGAGAAACTGGGAGAGATCAAGGGCTTTGATCTTTCTGCTACTTGCTCCTTTAAGCAGCCCAGAGAGACAGGTGGCGCACAAGAAGAGAAGGGGCTTTCTACTATCAACCCTCTCAAGGTTCTTCGCCTCAAGCACCCTGCCCTTCAGGGTCTCACCCATCACCTCATGGGGATGACCGCAGCACTCCTCCTTAATTATCTGAACAGTCACTCCAAGCAGCCTGAGAAGCTCCACCGCATCCTCAGCAATCTGGGGATAGAGATACTCAATCATGCAGCCTGCATAGAGGGTGACATCTCCCCCTTGTGTGGTGATTCCATGCTCTTTGGCCCAAGCATGAAAGGGCTTTAAGGGAGGATCGGGTAGCACAGCCTTGCCGGCAAGCTCCCCTAAGGCACCTGGCAGCTCCGGCATCTGTTTCACGGGCATCATGCCCATAACCAGGGATAGCGACTGAAGACGCTCCCGTTTCTCCAAGGCCTTCAGGGCCTCTCTTCTAATCTTGGTTGCAACCTTCTCCCTCTCTCTAACCACCTCAACCAACTTGGGAATATCTATGCCCACGGGACACACCTCAAGACAGGTTCCACAGGTGGTGCAGAGGTCGGCGACATCCTTTGCCGCCTCGTATCCCGCAGTTATGGCTGTCCACGCGGCCCCTATGCCTCCCATGTAGATGTGGCTAAAACGCTGTCCACCTACAGACTGGTAAACGGGGCACACGTTCATGCAGGCCCCGCAGCGTATGCATCTTAGGGTCTCCTTAAGCTGGGGATCCTCAAGGGCCTTCTTGCGACCGTTGTCCACAACCACAAGGTGAAGCTGGCGACCCTCTTTCCACTTGAAGGGGGCAGAAAATACGCTCACGTAGCTGGAAGAGGTGAGCCCCACTGAGTTTCTCGGGAGAATGTCAAGAAGAAAGAGGCCATCTGCCAGGGTCTCCACCACCTTCTCGTAACCTGTGATGATCACCTGCAGGGGGGGCAGGGTGGCGCAAAGCCTGCCGTTTCCCTCGTTGGTCATGAGCATGAAGAGAGCCCTGTCTGCGGCTATGGCGTTGATCCCCGTTATCCCCATGTGTGCGGTGAGAAACTTCTGGCGTATCTCTTTACGCACCTCCTTGGTGATGAGGAAGGGATCTCTGGGCACCTCACGTCCCCAGTGGCGCTCAAAGATCTGGGCAACCTCCTCAACGGTGCGATGCACCGCAGGCACTATGAGATGAGAGGGCGGTTCTCCTGCAAGCTGAATAATCCTTTCTCCAAGATCGGTTTCAACAACCTCTATCCCCTCCTCCTGAAGGGCCGGGTTAAGTTCAATCTCTTCGCTGGTGATGGACTTCCCCTTAACAACGAGGTCCACCTTTGCCTCTTCGGCTATCCCTTTGATGATGTTACGGGCCTCTTCTGCAGTGGCTGCATGGTGAATAATCCCCCCCCTGGCGGTGAACTGCGCCTCAATAGAGGCCCAAAGCTCTTCTGCCTTGGCCAAGGCCCTCTCTTTTATCTCTCTGCCTCTCTCCTGAACCTTGGCGAAATCACCCACCCCTCTAAGTGCCTCTTCCCTCCTTGTAGCGAATCTGCTCGTGGCATTGGTTAGAGCCTCTCTAAGGTTGGGATCCTCAACCTTCTCCCTCAGGGAGTCCCATCTCTCCACTGGGAGCCCCAACAATCTCCACACTTCCCGCAGATCCATGCTCAAATCACCACCGCGTAAACCCACTGGGGACCATGCACCCCGCTAACGTGAATAAGCTCAATGTCCCCGGTCTTGCTGGGGCCATTCACCACAGAGAGGTAGGCAGGAGGATCATCTCCAACCACCGCCTCCATGGCCTCTTCCAAAGAGGGATAGATTGCGTTCTCTCTCACAACCACAAGATGAATAGGGGGAAGAGAGGTGAGAAGATGGGTCTCCTTATCCCTCCAGGCAAAGAGCAGGCTTCCTGTCTTTCCAACAGCTGCCGATACACCTGTCACCCCAAGATCCACCTTAGAGGCATCCTCCTCAAAGCTGACCCCTGCCTCGGAAAGGGCAGAGGAGATCTCTTCAAAAAGTGGAAGGCCCTGCTCTAAAGCCGCTGTTTTGACTTTTAGCTCTTCAACCATGGACTTCAAGAGCTGTTGCAAAGGACGCCTTTTGGTGGGGCGCAAAGGGGTTCCCCCCACCTCTTCAAACCTGGTGAGAAACAGCCTTGCCGAGGCGCCCCTTCTACGACGCGAGCCTCCACCCTCAGAGGATGGCATCCTCACCCCTCTCGTTGGTACGAACCCTCATGGCATCTTCAACGGGGAGAACAAAGACCTTTCCATCTCCAGGGGTCTCTGTGTTGCACACCTGGTGCAGCACATCCAGCACCTTGGCGAGCATCCCATCCTCCACCACGGTTTCAAGCCTCATCTTGGGGAAAAACTTGGGAATACCCCCCCCCTCACCGGGCTGCCCCATGCGGGCAAGGGACTTTCCTATTCCCATAACCTGCCCCACGCTGATTCCAGGGGCCCCAAGTTCGTAAAGGGCCTTCTTCACCTCCCAGAGTTTGTCAGGATTTATGAACGCAACCACCATCTTCATAGCCTGTCCCCCTTTTCTATCCTCGTATGGGCACTACACGGTTCACCTTTGAAGTGTCAAGGTTGACACCCTCTCTGCTCCCTATGTATCTCACTACAGAAGAACCGCAAAAGAGAAAGGGGACAAGCCTATGCAGGTGATATTACTGAAGGATGTTGACGGTGTAGGAGAAGCAGGAGCAGTGGTGGAGGTGTCAGACGGATACGCCAGAAACTACCTGCTGCCCAAAAAGCTGGCCACAGTGGCAACCAGCAGAAAGGTGAAAAGTATAGAGAAACAACGCCAAGCCGTGATGGAGAGAATAAAGAAGGAACAGAAGGCCACCCAGACCCTGGCCCAACAGCTCTCTGAGGTGACTCTAAGCATTGAGAAACAGGCAGGGGAAGAGGGCAAACTCTTCGGCTCTGTCACAAAGAAGGAGATCGCCGAGGCCCTTGAGGCAAAAGGGTTCAAGATTGACAAGAAACAGGTGGTGCTTGAGGAAAACATCAAATCCCTTGGAGAATACGATGTTGAGATAAAGCTGCCCCACGGTCAGTCTGCAAAGATAAAGGTGGAGGTGGTATCGGGTGAATGATCCCTCTTCAGGGATAGCCGTTCAACCTGCTCCAAAGGGGGTGATGCCTCCTCAGAACGTAGAGGCAGAGATCAGCGTTCTGGGAGGCCTCCTTCTTGATCCCAACTCTGTGGCCAATGTTGCGGACATCTTGGAGCCCGCAGACTTCTACCGCCGTGAGCATCATCTCATCTTCTCAGCCATGCTAAACCTATTCAATCGCAACGAACCCATAGACCTCATAACCCTTGCAGAAGAGCTCAAAGAGGCGGGACACTTAGAGGCTGCAGGGGGAGAACCCTACCTTTACGATCTGGCAGAGGCGGTGCCCACCGCCGCTCATGTGCGGTACTACGCAAAGATCGTGAAAGAGAAGGCCCTGTTGAGGCAGCTCATTGGGGTGTCAACAGAGATCATTGAGAGCTGCTATCAGCCAGGGCAAGAGGCGGAGGAGCTGCTGGATGAGGCAGAACGCAAGATCTTCGCCATTGCCGAGCATCAGATCAAGGAGGACTTTGTTGACGCCAATGCCTTGGCCAAGCTGGGCATGCAGAGGCTTGACGAGCTTGCCACCCGCAGCAACGCCATAACCGGGATCCCCACAGGGTTCGCCGACCTTGATCAGATAACCGCAGGGTTTCAAAGATCAGACTTCATTGTTGTTGCAGCCCGTCCCTCTATGGGAAAGACCACCCTCTGCCTCAACATAGCCCAACACGTTGCAGAGAAAGAGAAAAAGGTGGTGGCCTTCTTCAGCCTTGAGATGCCCAAAGAACAGCTGGTACTCAGGATGTTTGCCTCTGGGGCCAAGGTTGACTTCCACAAGGTGAGAACGGGAATGCTCACCGACGATGATTACGAGAGGATAGCCAGAGCAGCGGCAAACTTAAGCGCGGCTGAGCTGTACATTGACGACACCCCCGCCATCACCGTGATGGAGCTCAGGGCAAAAGCCCGCAGGCTTCAGGCAGAAAGGGGGCTTGACATGGTGGTTATTGACTACCTTCAGCTTATGCAGGGACGGAGAGGTAGCAACGAGCCCAGCAGACAGCAGGAGATCTCTGAGATCTCAAGATCACTAAAAGCCCTGGCCAAAGAGCTTAATATCCCTGTTGTAGCCATATCGCAGCTATCCCGTGCCGTTGAGGCCCGTCAGGACAAAAGGCCTCAACTCTCAGACTTGAGGGAATCTGGAGCCATTGAGCAGGACGCGGATCTGGTTATCTTTGTGTATCGGGACGACGTTT
>JALWSI010000172.1 GCA_027080315.1 bacterium
GTGTTATTGAAATAGAAGAAGGCATAAATATTGATACTACTGACGACGGAAATCTTGTAGGAATAGAAATACTAAAAGCCTCCCCAAAGATGGATATCAACACGATCTTATCTTATACTCTTGAATTAGACCCAAACATATTGGGTAAGAAAATAGCCGAACAAGTCGCTGCAGTTGATGCCTGATCTCTATGTTCTACTAGTTTGAAATAAGACTTTCCTAGTATGAAATCTAAAAAAGAGCAAAGTCGCTATGGGTATCACCGGAAAGAGGAGAAAGGATCTTAAATTCACCCTTTGAGGTTGTTGCAAAATCCTCTTTTTATCGGTTTATCCGGCATTCGGGGAGATAAGTGATAGGCAAGGGTAGAATAGAAAGGATAGTGGGGGTTGGAAGTTGCAGCCACGTTGTTCATTCTTGCGTTGAAACTCCACTAACAACACAGGATGGACATACATGGCGACAACAAGTTTTACTTACCACATCCAGGGTCTTGCTGGCTACCGGCATCTGAAGACAGAGTACAAAGGGGGCAAAGTGATTGAGCATATATAGGCTTCCCGGGAGAAACGACGATGTCCAAACTGCGGGGCTCGTTGGTACAATCTGGAGCTTCGCGGTCGGTTCAAACGCTCTTTCCTGGCACCGCCAGTGGGAAGCAAACCTGTGGTGTTGGTGATGTTTCACGGACACAGGCTCTATTGCCGCTGCTGCGGTCAACGTCACAGGGAGTGGGTAGGTGACTATTTTCTCAACGCCGCCCCCCCTAAGGCTATAACCTCAAGCGATCCCGTTTTGACCGGGAGGAGTTATAGTGGTATGCAAGAGGAGAAAGAGCAAGTAGCCAAAAGAGGAGAAAATAAGGCCTCTAACCAAGAGCAAAGGCATTTGGTGAGGATTAAGGTAAAAGCATGCCAGAACTGTGGAAAAAAGAGAAAGAGATAGAATTTTTCAGAGAAGCGCTAGATAGTTTTGTAGAACCAGAACAACTATTTTACATTTCAGAAGAGGGTAACTACTACGCTTACTGGCCCAAATCCTATAAAGGTAAAAAGAGCACTCTTCAGAGTAGAAATGCTCTGATCGGCAATTTCACAGAGAAATACGCTGTGAGATTATTACAAAATTTTTCTAAAACTCATAATTTACATGCAGTTCAAAGTGTGATTTGCGAAGAGATTGGTTTAACCAATAGATCTCCATCAGATGTGGCAATATGCAAGCTGAAAAGAAGAGAACAAAGAGCTGAAGATATTGTGATTATCTTTGAAGTAAAGATGTCAATTGTATGGAATTGGGAATATAAAGACGGAGAATTAGTCTGCTTAGGGGATTATAGAACCCATCAAGGTAATCCAGGACTATTACGTTCTGATTCCGTTCTAAAAGCTATAGGTAAAAGTATAAATATCAGAGTATCATCCCACAAAGCCTCAAGAATTCCCATTGTAGTTTTAGGAAATACTCCTATAAGCAAAAGTTACTATAACAAGGTTGATCATCTAAGGGAATATGGCATTATACAAGGTTTCTGGTCATTAAATCCCAACCCTTTAGATTGTAATGTAGAGAGTAGAGAAAATATTAAATCAACACCTAAAGGAGGATTCTTAAGATTCGATTCTGTAGAGCAAATATACAACTCGTTAGAGGAACTTTTGAGGAATGACATGGAATTTTTCTCTGGCATGAAAAGCAAAAGGGAATTAGGTCAAATCATAGAAATTGCTAATCAAGAACCAACTTACGAACTAAAAGCAGATAAATTTCTCCAATTAATACGGAGCGAGCAGGGGAATAATGACGTTTAAACGCCCAGGAACAAAAACAAGCTCCTTCGGAACACCTGGAAGGATTAACCATGATTCCTCTGAGTTTTATAATACTCGTCTTTACGAAGGTATCGTTAAAAACAAAAAAGTGAAATATACAGAAAATCCTATTGAAGAAAAATTCCTAAATAAAATTTTATGTAAGTCAAGCGAGAATATGTCTGAATTACCAGACAACAGTGTTCATCTAATGATCACTTCACCTCCATACAATGCAGCAAAAGAGTACGATGAAGATCTGTCATTAGAAGAATATCTAAACCTACTTAACAGAGTATGGAAAGAGACATACAGAGTGTTAGTCCCAGGGGGGAGGGCTTGTATAAACGTAGCTAACTTAGGTAGAAAACCTTACATCCCTCTACATAGTTACATCATTCAAGGAATGTTAGAGATCGGCTATCTGATGAGAGGAGAAATCATTTGGAATAAAGCATCAAGCGCAAGTCCTTCCACAGCGTGGGGAAGCTGGTTATCAGCTGCTAATCCAGTATTAAGGGATATTCATGAATACATCTTGATCTTTTCTAAAGAGACATTCTCAAGGAAAAAGGGGAACAAAAGTAGCACTATAAACAAAGAACAGTTCCTTGAATGGACCAAAAGTGTTTGGACATTTCCAGCGGTATCAGCGAAAAAGATAGGCCATCCAGCACCCTTTCCCGAAGAGTTACCTTATCGGTTGATCCAACTCTACTCTTTCAAGGGAGACGTGATATTAGATCCCTTTGTTGGAAGTGGTACCACCTGTTTAGCAGCATTAAAAACAGGCCGTAATTACATAGGATACGACAACAATCCAGAATATGTAAAGCTGGCAGAAAAAAGGATTAAAGAACTTACCAGCCCTGACAACAGGATACCTCTCACAACCCTGCTCAGTCACTACAACAGATGAATCTACCTTCCCGGATTCACCCCTTTCACAGCAGCGAGAGCCAAAGCCTTGGCATTGGCCGCCTCTTTGAAGTCGGGAACCACCTTTAAAGCCAGATCAAAGCAGTCCACAGCCTCTTTGAACCTGCTCATCTTCAAAAGGGTTAGTCCCTTAGAGAAGGCCGCTCCTGGATTCTCTGGCTCCTTGTCCAAAACCATGTCAAACATCTCCAAGGCCTCTGGCATCATATCAAGGTCTGCATATTGAATACCCCCTGCGATGAGCCCCATGAGAGGATCTCCCTCTGCCTCACCCTGAAGAAAGGCGTAACTCTCTACAATCATTTTAGGTATGCTCTTTCCCCTTTGAACCTCTCCATGCCCCGGCAGCACGAATGAGACTTTCAGCGTACTGAGGAAACGAACGGACTCCGCCCACTCTCCAAGATCGGCGCCTTGAGGAATCCTCCTCTCTTCTCCCACGAAGACCGAGTCTCCAGTAAACAGCAGGCCCCGTTTGGTTTCGTAAAAGGCCATAGAGTCCTTGGTGTGGCCCGGGCAGGGAATCACTCTGAACCTCAGTTTGCCGAAGCTTAGGGTCTCGTTGCCTTTCAACGGCTCAATCTTATCTTTGGGTATCCCGTAATTTTTAAGCCCTTCAACAGCAAGCTCTGAACAGAAGACCCGGGGAGAGTAAGCAGAGCAAACTTTTATCAATCCCCCTGCATGGCATTCATGGGAGTGAGTGAGTAGAACGTTCTCAACGGGAGGCAAGATCTCTAATCCTTCCAGATCTCCCGGTGCTCCTGTGTCCAGAAGCAGCCCCTCCTTCTCAAAAAGATAACAGTTGCCCCTCCCAGAGAGTTGGTGAATACCTTTTAACCTGGTACTCACCTTAGCAAGGCTCATCATCTCTCTTCTCACCCCTTACCACCTTCCTCGCAAAGACCAGAAACCCCGTATGAGCCACCATGCGATCGTCTGGTCTCAATCTATCCGCCACAGGCTTCCAGTTGCGCAACATCAGCTCGCACACCTCAATTGAAGCAAAGGGCAACTCCTTCAAAGCCCTCAAGGTCTCGCTCACCTGATTGGTGGTAGGAACCAGTACCCCCAAAGGAGCACCACCCTTCATGGCCTTAAAGGCATGTGGTAGTAGATCCCACGGAGTGCGCATGTCCAGCACAACCGCATCTGCCTCTTCCACCTCGTCAAACCCATCTTCCACAACATCCCTAACCTTTATGGTTACAAGATGGGATAATCCAGCCTTTGCCAGGTTCTTACCAGCAAGCTCTGCAAACTCCTCCCGAGCCTCGTAGGTGATTAACCTTCCATCTGGTCTCAAAAACCACGCCAAGGCAGTTGATAATCCTCCGCTTCCCGTACCGCACTCCACAACGGTCATTCCAGAGCTTATTCCCAACTTGGTCACCAAGTAACCTATCTCTTTTGGATAGATGATCTGGGTCTGCCTTTTGGTGTGTCTAACCAGCTCTTCTACTGTGGGACTGAAGACGAAGAAACGCTTGCCAAGATGGCTCTTGACCTCGGTCCCATAGGGAGAACCAACAAGATCACCAAGCTCAACAAAACCATGTTGGGTAGAAAACCTGCGATGGGTGATCTCAACAAGATACTCTCTACCGTCTTCAGACTTGAGAAGAGCCCTGTCTCCAAGTTGGATCACCGTATAACCCACCCCTTCAACTAAAGAAGCACAGGTAGGGCTTATCCCTACCTGCGCTTCTTAAAAAGACTGTCTTTTTAATGTCCCTTTATACCTCTGGTAGCTTTTCAAATCCCAGCTTTCTCAGGTACTCGTTCACCTCTTCAACGGTGTGGAAAAGTTCGTACTTACCATCTCCAGTAACGGTGATGAGATCCGCCCTTCCCTCTGGAGGATAGACCGAGTACTCCTTCCCATCAGGGGTGCAAAGCACCACCTCGTGGTGATTGTATGGCTCAGGATAAAGCTCCCTCAACCGGTCCATGTACTGGGCCACAGGCTCAAGGTTTTCAAGGTTAAGATGGCTCATCTTGTCTCTCCCTCCTAAGCTTCAGGTTGGGGAGGTTCTATCGCTCTTGCCACCAGTTCCGCAATATCCCTTACTGAGACCTCTTCTTCTTTGCCCGCGTCTTTCACACCGTCTTCAAACATTGTCAGACAGAAGGGACAAGCCGTTACAATCTTATCAGGGTTCTTAGCCAAAGCTTCTTGGCACCTCACAACGTTGATCCTGTGCCCTATCTTCTCTTCCATCCACATTCTACCGCCTCCGGCCCCACAGCAGAAGGAGCGCTCGTGGTTGCGGTCCATCTCTGTTAGCTGTTCCTCTGGCACAAGATTTCTCAAAATGTAGCGGGGTTCGTCGTATATGTTGTTATGACGGCCAAGGTAGCAGGAGTCGTGGTAAATAGTACGATGAGGCAGAGCTATGTTGAAGCGGATCTTCTTTTCGCGAATCAGTTTGGCAATAAACTGGGAATGGTGCCAAACCTCTCCATTCCAGCCGTACTGGGAATACTCATGTTTGAAGGTGTGGTAGCCGTGGGGACAGGCAGTGATTATTTTTTTAACATTGTAGGAGTTTAGAAGTTCTGCCACCTCAGTGGCCATCATCTCAAACAGGTACTCATTACCAAGCCTTCTGGCAGAGTCGCCGCAGCACTTCTCTTCAACTCCAAGAATGGCAAAGGAGACATCCGCTGCTTTGAGTATGGTTACCAGATCTTTCATGACCTTCTTGTAGCGATCATCATAGGCCCCTGCACAACCCACCCACAATAGGTATTCAGCATCGGGGTTATCCGATATCAGAGGAATATCAAGTCCCTCTGCCCAATCGGCTCGGTTCGCAAAACCCACACCCCAAGGATTTGAATTGTTCTCAAGGTTCCTGAAAGTGATCTGGAGTTCTTCAGCAATATCGCTCTCCATCAGGGTCAGATAACGCCTCATCTCAACGATCTTCTGCGGATGTTCGTTGAGAACAGGACATATTGAGAGACAAGCCCCACAGGTAGTGCAAGACCAGATTGCATCTCTGGATATAACCCTATCTATCAAAGGCTTAACCGTCTCGCACTCCTCGTCGGGGGGAGGAAGCTTATCCTCCTTTTTAAGCTTGATCACCTCAGGTGCATCTTCAAGCAAGGCATCTCTCAGGTTCTGGATAAGCATACCCGGTTCTAAGGGTTTTCCGGTGTTGTTGGCAGGACATTGATCTGTACATCTATTGCAATAGGTACAAGCGTAAGTGTCTAAAAGGTCTTTCCAAGAGAGCTGATCTATGCGGTTCACCCCGAAGAACTCTGCGTTCTCAAAGTCCATACGGTGCTGTTTAAAGCCCTCTTTGTTCTGCAGGTAGATGTTAGGCACCCCGGCGATTATGTGCATGTGCTTGGAGTAAAGCAGAAGGGGCACAAAGACCAGAAGGATTGCAGTGTGTAAAGCCCAGGCCCCAGTGTAGATGGAGGATGCCGCAGTGGTGGTATGGGGCCCAAGCAGGGCATGAAGAATTCCCGAGATAGGCCTTACAGCCTTCTCTCCAAGCTGTATCTCTGCCATGTTCATAGCAAAGAAGGTTATCACCACACCTGCTATGAGCCCCAGAATCACAGGAGCATCCCAATGGTTGTCAACCCTCTTGGGTTTAACGATGAACCTTCTTACGGCTGCTCCACAAATGGCTACAAACACCCCAAGAGCAAATATGTCTTGAAGTAGGGTTAAGCCACCATAAAGGTACCTGCCCAGAAAAGCGAAAGAGAACTCAGGAAAGGCGATGCGCAGTACGGCCTCCACAGCGGTGGGGAAAAGAAGAAGGAATCCCCAGAATATAGCTGTGTGCATGATCCCCGTGGAAATATAGGGCTCTTTCCGACTACATATCTGAGCCAGAACGTATTTGGCCGTCTCTTTCAGCCGCACATTACCATCGTCTGTTCGGGGGATAGGGCTCTCAACTCCTATCTTCAAGTAGTCAAGCAGCTGCTTAAACCTGAAAGCGAAAAGCCCGAACGAGGCCAACGCCAATGCCGCAAGTATCAACCTTAGCACCATACGCATCTCCTCTCCTGATTCTCTTTAGGTTTCAAGCCGTCCTATACCACCATGTTATGGTGTTAGGTAGTGGCCTTTTTCAGCTCTTCGGTGAGCAGAGGTACAATCTTAAACAGATCGCCCACGGCACCAAAGTCAGCTATGTTGAAGATGGGGGCATCGGGATCTTTGTTGATGGCCACAATGTACTTACTTGAGGACATTCCCGCCAAGTGCTGGATGGCCCCTGAGATACCCACTGCCACATAGAGGTTTGGAGAGACCGTCTTTCCAGTCTGACCAACCTGGAATGACTGAGGTTTCCAACCAGCGTCCACAGCCGCCCTGCTGGCTCCCACTGCTGCTCCCAGAAGGTCTGCAAGCTCTTCAACCAGCTTAAAGTTCTCACCCTCTTTAAGGCCACGACCACCAGAGACAATGATAGCAGCCTCCGTTAGCTCTGGTCTACCGGTCTCTTTGCTCACAAACTCTTTCATGGTCTGCTTAGAGTCCACATCTGCCGCCGAGAAGGGCACCTCTACCACTTCAGGGGTTCCCCCTACCTCTTCAACGTTGAACACGTTGCTACGCAGAGTGGCCATCTGAATCTCAGAAGAGAAGCCTATCTTGGTTATCACCTTTCCAGAGATGGCAGGACGGGTTGCTACCAGTTTTCCACCATCTACATCAAAGGCTATACAGTCGGAGGCCAATCCGGCTCCCACCTTAGCGGCAACCCTGGCAGCAATCTCCCTTCCGTTCAAGGTGTTACCCACAAAGATCACCTTGGGAGAATGCTCTTTAACTAGGTCTGCTATAGCCCTGGAGTAGGCAATGGGATTGTAGCTGGCAAGGTCAGCCGAATCTATTGCGTACACCTTCTTAGCACCATACTTGCCTATCTCTGCGGCAAGATCCTTAACCCCGCTGCCCACAATAACCGCCTCAAAAGGCACTCCCAACTTGCTGGCCACGCGGTTTCCTTCGCTAAGGGCCTCAAGACTCGCCTTGCGAAGCTTCCCGTTTCTCTGTTCTGCTATTACCCACAGACTCATCTCTCTTCTCCCCTTAGATAACCTTGATCTCTTCTTTTAAGAACTTAACCAGCTCAGCCACCACCTCTTCAGGCTCTCCCTCAACCTTCTTGCCACCACCTCGGGCAGGAGGCAGCTCGTATGAGAGAACCTCGGTGCGCGATCCATTCTTACCCACCTCTGAAGCATCTATTCCAAGGTCTCCAAGAGAGTAGGTGGTAAGGGGTTTCTTTTTGGCCTTCATGATGTTCGGCAAAGAGGGATACCTGGGCTCGTTCAGGCCCTTGCTGCAGGTGATCACAGCGGGAAGGGTGAGCTCGTGGATCTCTTCTCCTCCCTCAACCAGCCTCGTTGCCACCGCCTTTGAGCCAGGCTCAACCTCTAAGGCCACGGTGCAGGTGGCCTGGGGCAGGTCAAGAAGGGCTGCCACCTGAGAGGGCACCTGCCAGGTGTCACCGTCAATGGCTCTCTGACCGAATAGAAGCAGATCAAAGTCTCCACCCTCTTTCTCAAGCACCTTAACCAGCACCTTTGCAGTGGCAAGGGTATCAGAACCGTCCAGGGCATCATCGGTGACCAATACGGCCCTGTCTGCCCCGATAGCCAAGGCGTTTCTCAAGGCCTCTTGGGCCCGGGCAGGCCCCATAGAGATGGCCACGATCTCTTCGGCCTTCTTGGCCTCTTTCATCCTAACCGCCTCTTCAACAGCAAACTCGTCGTAGGGGTTTAGAATGTACTTGATCCCGCTGGTATCCAGCCTGTCGCCCTTCAACCTGACCTTGGTCTCTGTGTCAGGGACAGACTTGCAGAAGACCGCTATCTTCATCTCTTTACCTCCTCAATTAAACTGAATGAGCATTCACTCATGCTTCGCACTTCCCTCTAATCACGCTAACCGTATTTGTCAACACGGTTATCACAAAAAAATTGGGAGGGGACTCTTCCCCTCCCAATTCTCTCCCCCTTAAATACCTATGCCTTTCAGAAGGTTTCTTGCAATGGTCAAGCGCTGAGCCTCTGAGGTACCCTCGTAGATCTCGGTGATCTTGGCGTCTCTGTAGTGACGCTCAACGGGATACTCCTCAATGAATCCGTAACCACCGTGGATCTGGATAGCCTCTCTGGTCACCCTCATAGCCACATCTGAGGCCATGAGTTTGGACATGGCAGAGTGGTGGTAGAAGAGCTTGCCCTCTTGCTCAAGCCATGCAGCCTTGAGGTTGAGCAGGCGTGCCGCCTCAATGGCAGTGGCCATGTCGGCCAGTTTGAACTGAATGGCCTGGAAGTTAGCAATGGGCTGGCCAAACTGGGCCCTCTCCTGAGCAAAGGCAAGGGCAGCCTCAAAGGCAGCCTGAGCAATACCTATGGCCTGGGCAGCCACACCAACCCTGCCTCCGTCGTAGCACTCCATGGCGATGTAAAAGCCCTGTCCCTCTTTGCCCAAGAGGTTCTCTGCAGGCACCTCGCAGTTCTCAAAGATGAGCTCCGCAGTTGAGGATCCCCTTATGCCCAACTTATGCTCCAGCTTTCCAATGGAGAAACCAGGGGTGCCCTTCTCAACAATAAAAGCGCTAATACCTTTATGACGGGCTTCTTTGTCAGTCTTTGCAAAAACAAGGTATATGCCTGCCTCTTTGCCGTTGGTTATGAAATGCTTTGTACCATTAAGAATGTACTTGTCTCCCTCTTTCTTAGCTGTGGTGGAGATTGAAGCAACATCTGTTCCCGCTCCTGGTTCCGTCATGGCGTGGGCACCAACCTTCTCTCCCGAAGCAAGGGGAACCAGAAACTTCTTCTTCTGCTCTTCGGTTCCGTGCTTGTAAATGGGGTCAACCACCAAAGAGGTGTGGGCAGAGACAAGGATACCAGTAGATGCGCATCCCCTTGAAAGCTCTTCAACAACGATGGCATACGAGACCACATCCATTCCGGCTCCGCCGTACTCCTCTGGGATATAAACCCCAAATAACCCCAGTTCTGCCAGTTTCTGGTAGATCTCAGGGAATATCTCGCCCCTCTTATCAATCTCTGCCGCCTTTGGCTTGATCTCCTCCTCCACAAGGCGGCGCACCATATCTCTTACCATGTTTTGCTCTTCTGTGAGCTCAAAACGCATCTTATTCCTCCATCAACTCTATTTTAGATCCTCAAACCTTGGTTCTCTCTTCTCTGCAAAGGCTGTCATGCCCTCTTTCTGGTCATGGGTTGTGAAGCAGAGAGAGAAGACCTGTCTCTCAAATTCGCATCCGTTCCGCAAGTCCATGTCGCACCCTGCGTGAATCACCTCTTTGCACAGAGACAAGGCCTTAGGAGAGCGTGTGAGCAGGGTATCAGCAAATTCAGCGGCAGAGGCCTGCAGGCTTTCAAAGTCACCTTCAACGCCGTTAAGCAAGCCTGCACCGAAAGCCTCTTCTGCACTCCATATCCTGCCTGCAAGGTAGAGCTCTTTGGCCCTGGGCAGTCCCACCATCCGTACCAGACGCTGGGTTCCCCCAAGACCCGGTAGCCTTCCCGAAGGCAACCCAAACCTTGAGCCTGCGGTAGCAAACAAGAGATCGCATGCAGCTGCCACTTCTAAACAACACTCGTAGCACTCACCATTAACGAGGCCAAGCACAGGACGCGGGAAATCCTCAAGAGATCTAACCGCATTTAAGGCGATAAAGGATGAAGGGGAGGGCGTACCCTCCCCCACACAAGAGATTTCCAGCATCAAAAGTAGCGCCTCTTGGTCCTCTGCGATCTCTCTCAGTCTCGTTTCGAACTGTCCAAACCACCCCTCTTGGGGCCAATGGGGCATCTCTACCCTTAATAGGGCCCTTTTGTTTGAGGTGGTATGGGCAGGAATATAGTTCATTTATTTAGAGTAATCGTAGAATCCTTTGCCAGACTTTCTACCAAGATACCCTGCATCCACCATCTTCACCAGAAGGGGACATGGACGGTACTTAGGATCGTTGAAGCTGTCGTACATAACCTGCAAGATGAAGAGACAAGTATCAAGTCCGATGAGGTCTGCAAGGGCCAAGGGACCCATGGGGTGATTGGCACCGAGCTTCATGATGGTGTCAATAGCCTCTGGAGAGCCAACACCCTCGTAAAGGGCAAATATGGCCTCGTTGATCATGGGCATAAGGACCCTGTTTGAAACAAACCCCGGAGAGTCCTTAATCACAACCGGCACCTTGCCTATCTTCTCAGACAAGGCCACCACCAGATCCGTCACCTCTTTGCTGGTCTGCAGCCCCTCGATCACCTCAATCAGCTTCATCACAGGCACAGGGTTCATGAAGTGCATACCGATCACCTGATTGGGTCTGTTGGTGAAAGCGGCTATCTTGGTAATGGAAATTGAAGATGTGTTACTGGATAAGATCACCTCTGAAGGCATTAAATTGTCTAAATCTTTAAATATCTGCTCTTTGATCTCCACATTTTCGGTTGCAGCCTCAACCACAAAGTCAACCCCGGCAAGGTCCTCAAGCTTCTCGGTCAAGGTGATACGGTTCAGGATCTCTTCTTTTCCCTCCGCTGAGAGCTTATCTTTCTTAACCAGGCGATCCAGGTTCTTGCTAATGGTGTTCAGCCCTTTTTGGGCAAACTCCATTGAGATATCCCTCATCACCACTTCGTAACCAGCCATTGCACACACCTGGGCAATACCGTTGCCCATGGTACCTGCACCCACAACACCTATCTTTTTGATATCTTCAAGCTTCATCTTCAAACCTCCCTGGTTAATTTTCACACAACCTCAACGATCATGCTAACTGCTCCGCCCCCACCGAGGCAGATAGTGGCCAAACCCCTCTTCAAGCCGCGCCTTCTTAGCTCATGAATCAGAGTGACTAAAATACGGCATCCACTGGCCCCAATGGGATGTCCAATAGCCACTGCTCCTCCGTTAACATTGAACTTCTCATGAGGGATGTTAAGGGCCTTTTTCACCGCACAGGACGCAGCAGCAAAGGCCTCGTTGTGTTCTACCAGGTCAATATCGTCAATGGTGAATCCTGTCTTCTCCAAAAGGGCCTTCACGCCAGGAATGGGAGCCTCCATAACCCACTTAGGCTCCACATGCCAGTAGTTGTAAGCAACTATTCTGGCTATGGGATTAAGCCCCTTCTTCTCAGCGGCCTTGGCAGAAGCAATAACAACAGCGGCAGCCCCATCGCTTATCTGGGAAGCATTGCCCGCTGTCACCCTACCGTCTTTCTTAATAGCGGGTCTAAGCTTGCCCAGCTTCTCCATGGTGGTCTCTTTGGGCCCTTCATCGGCCTCAATAACAATAGGATCTCCTTTGCGCTGGGGCACCTCTACCGGAACAATCTCGTTCTTGAAGTAGCCCTTTTGGGTAGCCTCAATGGCCCTTCTGTTGCTCTCCAAAGAGAAGGCATCCATCTCTTCCCGGGAGACATCGTACTTCTCGGCAATAAGCCCACCAGTCATGAGCATGTGGAAGTCTTCATAGGGATCCCACAAGCCGTCAAATATCATCATGTCAACGATCTTTCCATCACCCATGCGGTATCCCGAACGGGCTTTGGGCAAGAAGTAGGGACAGAGGCTCATGCTCTCCATTCCGCCTGCTATTATGAAATCGGTCTCACCCACCTTGATTGAGTTGGCACCCACTGTGATGGCCTTAAGGCCTGAACCGCAAACCTTGTTCACTGTGAGGGCATTCACATTATCAGGCACACCAGCATACCTCATTGCCTGGCGAGCAGGGGCCTGACCAACACCACCCTGAAGCACCTGACCCATTATGCACTCTCCAAACTCGCCAGGCTCAACCCCAGACCTTGCCACTGCCTCTTTAATAGCTATGGCTCCCAGCTTAGTGGCTGGAATAGAACTCAATCCTCCCTGAAACCTTCCTATGGGAGTCCTCACCGCGCTTAGGATAACAACCTCTTCACTCATCAATCTTCCTCCTTTGGGACCTCTTTGGATCTCTCTCTTCTCCCCCGGTAGACCACTGCAAGGGCGGTACTACCCTTCTCACCGTATATCCTGTGCGAAACCACAGACTCAAAAAGAACCGAGTCCCCAGGTTCCAGCACAAATAGTTGATCGCCGTATTCCATGTAAACCTTTCCGCTAAGAACGTACAGGAACTCCTCGCCGGTATGGCTCATGCAGTCCTGAGCCTCCCTCTCTTCCTCTCCCTCAAAGTGAACTATAAAAGGCTCTATAACCCTGTCTTCTTTTCCGTATCCCAAAGACTCATAAGTTAGCACCATCTGGGACTCTTCCCGGGTCATGAAGCGCCCCTTGCCCCTCCTCACAATAAAATAGTCTTCCCGATTTATTGGGGTTTGCTGAAAGAAGTGAGCAAGTCTTATCTCCAAAGCATTGGCGATTGTCCACAGAGTTGAGATGGGAGGAGAGACAACGTTATTCTCAATTTGAGAAAGAAGAGCGGTGGAGAACCCAGTCTTTTGGGCCAGTTCTTTCAGGGTGTATCCCTTCTCTTTTCTTATCTTTCTTATCTCCCCACCTATGTTCAGAGCCTCAATCAGGGATTTACGGTCTTTTTGCGAGGTCATTCCTCCCTCCCCTGGCCTCAAGATCAGATTTACCCCCCGCTTACCAAAAGAGCTGTTTGGCGTCAAGAAAATAGTTTAGTTTCACCAAAAATACTTCAAACCATCTAAAAGCTATCCTACAGGTGATAGGATCGCAAGAAGAAGAGGGTATTCATTCCCAGAAAGCTCCGTCAGCACAACTCTGAATCAACGGTGTAATCCTTAGACCAGCTTCACACTATTCTGGGATGTTGAAGTTCCAGTCGTAATGGGTAACAAAGAGTTTGAAAACACCAAGAATAGGGGAGAGAACCATGGACCTTAACCAACGCTTAAATATGCTCTCAGAGCTTGGAAGTAAGATAGCCGAGAAAGAAGAGGAGTTTGTTAAGGCCCTGGCGGAAGACCTGGGCCAGGCCATGAAGGTGACCAAGGCGGAGATCGCCCTTGCCTCAAAGCATCTCACCACTATGGAAGAAGACGTGCCTCACCTGCAAGACAGAGAACCCTATGGGGTGGTGGCCATGGTTCTACCCTACGATGCTCCAACTGTTATGTTTGCCCGCTGGGTGGGAGCGGCTCTGCTTGGAGGCAACAGGGTGAAGGTGAGCTTCTCGTCTCAAACCCCAAACACCAACAGGATAATGGCAGAGATATGCAAACCATACCATCCATGGATTGAGACCATAACCGACATGGACAACCGTGACTTTGGTCTTAAGTGTGTTGAAGACCCAGAGGTGAGGGTCTTCTTCATCTCTGGGTCAGGTATGGTGGGCAGAGTTTACGAGAGCGCAGCAGACCTCTTTGATAAGGTGATCTACGCAGGACCAGTGGGCATGCCTCCTCTTCTCCTCTTTTCAGGGGCCGATGTTGATAAGGCAGCCAGTTTTGCAGCAAGAAGGGCCTTCCTCAACGGAGGGCAGTACTGCACCACCATAAAGAGGGTTCTGGTGAACAGAAAGATCGCAGAGCCCTTCATCGCGAGGTTCCTGGAAGAGACAAAGAAGATAAAAGTGGGGGATCCCCTTGACCCCGAGACAGACTACGGCCCCATCAAAGTGGAACGCACAAGGGCCCTATTTGAACGGGCGTTCAATAGAATAATAGGCACAACCCTCACAGGAGGACCACCCGAGGGAGAGTGGATTATGCCCACAGTGGTCCTGGCGAGAAGCATTCCCGACACAGAGGTGTTCGGGCCCTTTGTGGCCATCAAGGTTGTGGGAATGGATGACGCCATAGTTATGGATGCATACAACAGCAGGTTCCCTCTCATCGCCTACGCCTTTGGAAAGCCTCCCCTTGGAGGCAAGGGAAGGCTGGAGGCAACTTACGGCAAGGTGTATTGGGAACCTGACTTTCTCTACATGAGCCCCAGAGAGCCCTTTGGAGGCAGAAGGGAGAGTGGCTGGGTGCTTGAGAGAAAGAAATACTGCCTAAAGCGCCACGGCGGAGCTTTAAACTACGTTAAAGAGCTGACACGTCCAAGAGAAGCCTAAGCCTCCATGAACCATCAACAACACCAGCCCATGGCCTATCACTGGAAGGTGGCCATGGTTGCAGTGCCTTCCCTTCTCATGGTGATCTTAGACACCACAGTGGTGGATGTGATCATCCCCCACATGATGGCCGCCTTGAACGCCGACTTCTACGACATCCAATGGGTTGTGATAGCATACATGGTGGCAGCTGCCGTATCTATGCCCATGTTCAAAAGGCTATCCGAACGCTTAGGCTACAAGAACATCTTCCTCATTGGGCTCTCTCTATTCACCGCAATGAGCGCCCTCTGTGGGCAGGCGAGAAACATGGAGATGATGATCCTGGGAAGGGTGCTTCAAGGGGTGGGAGAGGGGCTGGTGATTCCCACTGTGACCTCGGTGATCTTCAGTGCCTTCCCTCCAGAGAAGAGAGGGCTTGCCATGGGGCTCATAGGCCTTGGGGCCACCATGGGCCCTGCCTTGGGACCAACCCTTGGAGGCTACATGACCCAGCACTTCAGCTGGAGATGGGCATTCTACATCAACCTTCCCATAGGAGCCCTACTGGGGCTGGCAGGCTACCTGATCTTAAAGCCAGGAGAGGGAAAAGCAGAGGCGGTTAGGCCCGACATTATTGGCTTCATTCTCTCAACCACCTTCATATCTTCGCTTCTCATCGCCCTTTCAAAGGGGCAGGAAAAGGGCTGGTTGGCATCAGATTACATACTCTCTCTCTTCGCCGTGGCCGCCATAGCCTTTCCCCTCTTCGTATGGTGGGAGCTGCATCAAGAGCACCCCTTCATTGATCTCACCATCTTCAAGGTGAAAGACTTCTCAATCACCATGCTCATAAGGCTTGTCTTTGGAGGGGCAATCTACGGCTCCTTTTATCTCATACCCATCTACCTTGAGAAGTTCAGAATGTACCCAACCTTTCTCTCGGGCCTGCTCATACTCCCCGGTGCCCTTGTGAACGGGGCAATGGGAATGCTTGCAGGAAGGCTCACCGACAAGTTTGGGGGAAAGAGGATCATAGCCATGGCCCTTGTGGGAATGGCCTTTGGATTCCACATGCTGAGCAAGGCAGACGGCTACACCAGCAAAGGGCATCTGATTCTACTGATCGCCTTCTAC
>JALWSI010000173.1 GCA_027080315.1 bacterium
CCCACTTCGTCCTTGACACCTCAGACCTTACCATCCACCAGCTGAGAAGAACCGTCCAGTCCTTCTTTGGAGGAAATGAAGGCTTCTTCAACATCCTGCTTTGCTCCTTCGGCTATAAGTACGGACTGCCCTCCTTCTTGGATCTCATGTTTGACGTGAGGTTTCTCACCAATCCCTACTTTGTGAACGGGTTGAGAGAGAAGACGGGACTGGACCGAGAGGTGTTAAGCTATCTGGAGGAGCACTCTGAGTTCAAAGAGGCCTGCAACAAGATATGGGAGCTTCTGGAGTATCTACTGCCAAGGTATCAACAAGAGGGGAAGAGATACCTATCAGTTGGCATAGGCTGCACAGGGGGGAAACATCGCTCGGTGGCAGTGGCAGAGAACCTGAAGCAGAGGCTTGAAGATAAAGGGTATCAGGTGCAGTTGAGACACAGGGACATTGAGGGAGAGGGATAGTGGAGAAAAAGACCCATTTCAACACGGTTCTGGTTACTGGAGGCGCCGGTTTTATTGGCAGCAACTTTGTTAAGCACATCTTAGACACCAATGTAGCCAAGAAGGTGGTGGTGTTAGACGCCTTCACCTATGCAGGAACCCCAGAGAACCTAAGCCCGTTCATTGAAAAAACAGAGGTGCTCATAACCACCCAGGGAGAGTCCTTTGAAAAGGTTGAGTGGAAGGGAGACGAGGAAGAAATAGAGCTTCAATCTCAAAAGTTGCCCCGTCAGTGGATCCCCAAGCTGAAACCCTACCGAAGAAGGCTTGTGAGCCTCTCAGAGCTTAGAGAAAGGCTTGACTCTTTCAGCACAGCAGAAGAGAGGTTTATGCTGGTGGTGGGCAGCATAACCGATGCCCCTCTGGTTGAGTCTCTTATTGGCAGCGTTGACGCCGTGGTGAACTTTGCAGCAGAGACCCATGTTGACCGCTCAATACTGAACCCCGGAGCCTTTCTGACCACCGATGTTGTGGGAACCTACACCCTACTTGAGGCCGCAAGAAAGGCTGGATGGAGTAAAGAAAGCGGGCACCGCTTCCTTCACATCAGCACAGATGAGGTGTACGGGGTGGCATACCACGGCTCCTTCACAGAAGAGTCCCCCATCAGCCCCCGCAACCCCTACTCTGCCGCAAAGGCCGCAGCAGACAGATTAACCGCCTCTTTCTTCACCACTTACGGGCTCCCTGTGCTCATCGTGAGACCGTCTAACAACTTTGGCCCCTACCAGTATCCCGAAAAACTGGTGCCTGTAATGGTGATAAACGCCTTGAACAACAAGCCTCTTCCCATCTACGGCGATGGAACCCAGAAGAGGGAGTGGCTTTTTGTCAAAGACTGCTGCTCTGGAGTGGCAACAGTGCTCACAAGTGGGCGCTTAGGCGAGGTGTACAACATAACCGCAGGCAACGAGCGGGAGAACCGAGAGGTTGTTCATCGCATACTGAAGCGCCTTGGAAAACCAGAAAGCCTGATCCGCCATGTGAAGGACCGTCCAGGCCACGACATAAGGTACTCAATCTCTGCAGAAAAGTTGAGAAGAGAGCTGGGGTGGCAGCCTCAACACAGCTTTGAGGAGGCCATGGACGCAACCATAGACTGGTACGTTGAGAACAAGGAATGGTGGCAGAGGATACTTGAGAGGGATGAAGAGTACAGAAGATTCTGGGAGGAGTGGTACGGAGAGAGACTGGCAACTTAAGATCAAGTGGATCATGGACAGGGTGGGTGGAACAATCCTGCTCATCCTATTCTCTCCCCTCTTCCTCATTGCCGGAGTGCTGATCAACTCAGAATCAGAGGGGGGAACCTTCTTTCTCCATGAGAGGCTGGGCAAGAATGGAAAGAGGTTTCTCTGCTACAAGTTTCGCACCATGTACAAGAACAGCGACGCCATTCTTGAAAAGTACCTTAAAACCAACCCAGAAGCACGCACAGAGTGGGAAGAGTACAAAAAGCTCAGAGGGTACGATCCCCGGGTCACCAAGGTGGGCAAGTGGCTCAGGAAGTGGAGCCTGGATGAACTACCTCAGCTCATCAATGTGGTGAAGGGAGAGATGAGCCTTGTAGGACCCCGCCCCTATTTGCCACGGGAGTGGGAGTCCATGGAGGGATACAGAGAGACCATTCTGTCGGTGTTGCCCGGGATAACAGGGCCATGGCAGGTAGGGGGAAGAAACAAGCTCTCCTTCAACCAGCGTCTTGAGATGGATGTGGAGTATGTGAAAACCTGGTCTTTGAAGAAGGATATTCTCCTGCTTCTCAAAACCCCTGTGGTGGTGGTAACGAGAAAAGGGGCCTGCTGAAGAAAACGGCTTAGTGTTGGCGAGCAGCCCAAGAGGCCTGCACGAGAATCGTTGAACATCAACACTGAATAGGGATATACCTCTTTCCATGAGATTAGAGTCCATAAAAGCCGCCATTAGTCGCATTCCCCATAGCCGTCCCCTTCGCATAGCGGGAATGCTGATAGTGGGAGCATCCCTGTTTATGGCTCTTGCTCTGGTGGCAGAGGCTCTTAGGCATCCCGGACTGGTTGGGAGCCTTGGGGTTAAGCTGTGGGGATTCATGTGGCTACATACAGCCTGGCTCTCGGCGGCAATCCCCCTTATGGGGCTGATCGTTGGCATCTCGCTGGTGAGCGGCAGATGGAAAAGGGGCATAAACCTGTTGATAGGAACGCTTCTGCTTCTGATTGCCGTGGTAGGGGTGTTCTCTCTGGTAATGCCCCCAAATCAGGAGAGGTTAATTGGAACCTACGGCTCCAAGGCTGCCATCATGCTGAGAAGCGCCCTTGGCACAGGGGGATGCAGCATCATGCTTCTGGTGGTGGCGGGCTGCCTCATTCTCTGGTTTGAGGCAGACGCCATCTTTAAAAAGAAGGAGCCAGAAAGAGAGCGCCTGCAAGAGAGACCCCAACCTTACACCCCAAGAGAAGATAGAGAGATGGAAGAACCAGAGCCTCAGATATCCAATGAGAAGAGGGATGAAGAGCCTCTTTTCAGACCCCAAACAGTAGCCAAGAGAGAGAGAGATAAACCCAAGAGAAAAAGACTCTTACCCTTCACGCACTCTGGTAAAACTCCACAGCTCCCTCCCATCTCCCTTCTATCTCCTCCTGAAAAGAAGGGATTGAGCAAGGTTGACACCAAGCGCCTTGAGCAACAGGCCACGCTCCTTGAGGAGAAGCTGAAGAACTTTGGGGTGCATGGCAAGGTTGTGAGTATCCACTCTGGCCCCGTGGTCACCATGTTCGAGTTCAAGCCATCCCCTGGGATCAAGGTGAGCAAGATTGTGAACCTTGCAGATGACATTGCCCTCTCAATGAAGGCCCAGAGTGTAAGGGTGGTGGCCCCTATTGCAGGAAAGGGGGTTGTGGGAATAGAGGTTCCCAACCCCAAAAGAGAAGAGGTGAGTTTCGCCGAGATAGTCTCATCCCACACCTTCACCGAAGCCCGGTCTCTCCTCACCTTGGTGATGGGGAAGGACATATTCGGCAAACCCTTTGTGACTGATCTCTCAAAGATGCCCCACCTCCTCATTGGAGGCTCAACAGGCTCAGGTAAGAGCGTGGGTCTTAATGCCATGATCTGCAGCATTCTCTTCAGGTGTATGCCTCAACAGGTGAAGTTCATAATGGTTGATCCCAAGATGCTGGAGTTCTCCGTTTACAACGGCATCCCCCACCTCATAGCCCCGGTGATCACAGACCCCCGCCAGGCTGCCTCGGCTTTGAACTGGGCGGTTAACGAGATGGAGCGCAGGTACGAGCTTCTGACACAGTACGGAACGAGGGGAATAGACCGTTACAACGAGATAGCAGAAGAGAGCCTGCCATACATCGTTATTGTGATTGATGAGCTGGCGGACCTCATGATGGTGGCAGGAAAAGAGGTTGAAACCCTCATAGCCAGGCTCGCCCAGAAGGCAAGGGCGGCAGGAATACACCTGATAGTGGCCACCCAGCGTCCTTCTGTGGATGTGATAACCGGCCTCATAAAGGCGAACTTTCCATGCCGTCTCTCTTACAAAGTGATATCCAAGGTTGATTCCCGCACAATCTTAGACACCATGGGGGCAGAGAAGCTCTTAGGTGCAGGAGATGCCCTCTTTCTACCCCCGGGAACCTCGGATCTCATCCGCATCCACGGGGCATACATAAGCGACGAAGAGATTGAGAGGGTTGCATCCTTCTGGAGGGCCCAGGGA